>NZ_JBIMLI010000185.1:0-7224 GCF_051859755.1 Limnospira sp. | reverse complement strand
GAGCAGTTTGATTCTCTCCATGATGCCATGGATTCCGTTCTCAAAACTGCGTCCTAACCACCTTGACTAATGCTATATCTGGGAGAGAGACCTAGGGTGAGGGCAATGTCTTAAGGGACTGGTGAACAAGCTGTATGTAAAGAAATGTTAAGTTGGGGCCGGGAAAATTTTTTTTCTGGGGGGGGTTGCTTTTCCCGGCGACTTGCGCTATACTTTTTAAATAATGCGAATAGTGACAATTTTATTTTTAGTGAACAAATTCCCATTATTTTACTATCATATCCAAATACTACCATGAGTTCCCGGTGGTTGTCAAGGGTTGGCGCGGGTTCCGAGCCAAAAATTTTTTTTAATGTTAAAAAAGGCATCTTTTTCCAGTAAGAAAAGCCGGGAAATCATGGTTAATTAACCTTTAGGAATAGACACTTTCTAGGGATTGAAAATCTCGTTCAACTTCCGCCCACAGCGTGCGATTGTGAGGGTCAGTACGGAGGGCTTTTTTGAGGTAATTGCGGGCTTTATCGGTTTGGCGTTCTTTGATAAGTTGACGAGCCCAACGTTGATAAGTAATAGCCTGCCACTGTCGGATTTCCTGGTCTTGGGGGATTCTGTGGGCTAGTCCTTCCACTAAAGCGATCGCCCTAGGGAATCGCTGATATCTGAGTAATTGCTGCAATTGTTTATAGCAATTGTCCTTCAATTTTTGCTCAGTTTCCGAGAGTTCCGGGTTAAATTGAATCCGGTTTTCCGGGTGATAGACCTTATTTTTCCCCGTGGGATAATGGGAGGTTGTACCCTTGGGGAAGTGGGTATAAGAGGCCGTAGCCCAAGCCATTTGGGAATCAGGTTTAGCGACATCTAACAGAAACTTATAAGCCTCCGTTAAGGCGATAAATCTTTCCTTTGCTTGGGGATTATTTTGATTAACATCAGGATGATATTGTCGGGCGAGTTTCCGATAGGAAGCCTTGACCGCTTCCAAACTCGCCCCTGATCTTAAACCCAATGTGCGATAGTAATCCGTTGTGTCCATCTAGGTTTAATCTACCCCAGTTTAAGCAAGAACCGAACCCGCACCACAAGAAACGCGGGCGTGATTAGTTTAGCAGAAATCTGGCTATGGCTAAACTGGGCGTTCTTCAATGACCTGATCAATTAAACCATATTCGTGGGCTTCGGCGGCGGACATAAAGTAATCGCGATCGGTGTCTTTCTCAATTTTTTCGAGAGTTTGACCGGATCTTTCTGCTAACATCTCATTGAGGACCTTACGAATTCGGAGAATTTCTTTAGCCTCAATTTCAATATCAGTGGCTTGTCCGCGAGTCCCCCCCAAAGGTTGGTGAATCATAATCCTAGCATGGGGGAGGGCTAGGCGTTTACCTTTAGTTCCCGCAGCCAGGAGAAATGCACCCATAGAAGCAGCCATACCCACGCAGATAGTCACCACATCAGACCTGATATATTGCATGGTATCGTAAATCGCCATCCCGGCAGTTACCGAACCGCCAGGGGAATTGATATAGAGGTAAATGGGTTTGGAGGGGTCTTCGGAGTCCAAATACAGCATATAAGCGACGATCGCATTAGCAATACCGTCGTCAACCTCTTCCGACAAAAAGATAATTCGTTCGCGGAAAAGTCTTTCATAGATACTGATCCACTGTTCATAGGTACTACCAGGAAGGCGATAAGGAACACTAGGAACACCAATAGGCATAATTACTAATCCTTTTGTTGTGTCTGTATAAGATTGGTTGAATTTAACGGGAGATTTTCCCCGGTGGCGATCGCCAGTCTACCGTCGGGGGGTTGGTGAGGAGAGCAGATCAACAATTAATCATCAACAATTAATTATCAATTGTCTCCTCTTTTCTGGTAGTTTACCGATACCCGACGGAGGAAATCAAGTCAACTTTAGAGTTGTTAAAACACGGTCGATGATACCATACTCTTTCGCCTCTTCTGGAGTCATGTAAAAAGTGCGGTTCATGTCCTTAGTCAATTTCTCAATGGTTTGACCAGTATTTTGGTGAAAGATATCCATCATTAAAGCCCGTTTCGAGAGGATCTCGTCAGCGGTTACTTGAATATCGGTAGCTTGTCCTTGGGTTCCGGTTTGGGGGTTATAAAGAGTAATCATGGAATTAGGAAGACTAGCCCGTTTACCTTTGGAACCGCAGGACAATAACAAAGCTGCCATCCCCACTGCTTGACCCAAACAGATAGTCACAATCTCCGATTTGATGTGTTGCATAGTGTCATATACAGCCAAAGCCGCCATGACTGACATCATTCCCATGGACTCATTAGCCATACCTGCTAGGACTGGATCACCAATGGAGTTGATGTACATATAGATGGGTTTATTCTGATCGTCGGAGTCAAGATACAACATAGCCGACACCAGGGAATTAGCGACACCGGTTGTCAGAGGCTGATTCAGAAAAATAATTCGTTCTTGACTCAAACGAGTATAGATGTTAACCCACTGCCAGTATTGACTACCAGGAATCTGATAAGGAACGCGAAGAACTTCATCGACAGCCATAATTTGTAAGCACAAGCAAGTTTACTACACACCAACGGGTAATTGTTTGGGCAATTCCTTAGTGCTTTCGAGAACCCGATCAATCAACCCATATTCTTTAGCCGCCTCTGGTGTTAAATAGAACATCCGATCGGTATCTTTGGCAATTTTTTCCACAGGTTGTCCGGTATTTTGGGACAAAATATCCAAGATCGATGCTTTGTTGGCGAGGACTTCTTTAGCCCTAATTTGGATATCAGTAGCCTGAGAGCGTCCCATCCCCATACGAGGTTGGTTTAAAACAATGGTGGCATGGGGGAGACTGGTACGACAGCCTTTTGTCCCGGCGGAAAGAATCATCGCGGCTGTACCCATAGCCTGACCAATGCAGATAGTATGCACAGGGGGTTTGACATAGCTCATGGTATCGCAAATCGCGAAGGCTTCGGTATCTTGTCCGATCGCATCTCCCGTATACCAAGAGGTTCCGGTAGAGTTGATATAGAAGTAAATAGGCTTTTCTGGATCGGAAAATTGCAGATAAAGCAACTGGGCGATAATTAGTTTGGTGACATCAACCCCTAGTTGTCGCTTATAGTCGTCCGAGGAAACTAGAGGCGACCCTAGATAGATAATCCTTTCCTTGAGTAGCAAGGAGGGTAGGTCTGGGGGTGGTGTCCTAATGGCACTGTCGCTGTAGTAGTATGGTGATTGCACAGTATAAACCGATGAACTCATCAAAGAGGTTAAACTATATACTAACGCAACTCGTGGCTCAGTCCTGTGAATAACCGGATGGGAAATTACCGACCATCTGAATTTTGAGTTGCGTCCTATACTCAAATAGGATTTTCACATCCCGGAGGTCTTCTATGAAAGTCAGTTTGCAGCCTTCCCTCAACGATCCGAACCTAGACCCAAATCAAGAATCGAATCAGCGTCAACTGTCAATTTCGGTTTCAGCGGTTCCTGATCCGTTTGAGGGTCAAGTTCCCATGAATCTATGTTTGATTTTAGACCACAGTGGTTCTATGAATGGTCAACCATTGGAAACGGTGAAACAGGCGGCGAAAGAACTTATCGATCGCTTAAATGTAGGCGATCGGATTTCGGTAGTTGCTTTTGATCACCGAGCTAAGGTATTGGTTCCTAATCAAGACCTCACCGATCCTGATGGTATCAAAAAAAAGATTGATGGTTTGCGCTGTTCCGGGGGAACGGCTATTGATGAAGGTATCAAGCTGGGAATTGAGGAGTTAGGAAAGGGTAAACAGGATCGGATTTCTCAAGGGTTTCTTCTCACTGACGGGGAAAATGAACACGGGGATAATAAACGTTGTCTCAAACTCGCCAAACTGGCCACGGAATATAAGTTAACTATTAATTCTTTGGGATTTGGAGACGACTGGAATCAGGATATTTTAGAGAAAATTGCCGATGCGGGTGGCGGTGCTTTGGGATATATTGAATACCCCGAACAGGCGATCGCTGAGTTTGGCCGTCTGTTTACCCGTATGCAATCGGTGGGACTCACTAACGCTTACCTATTATTCTCCCTATTTCCTTATGTCCGCTTGGCTCAACTCAAGCCAGTCGCACAGGTTTATCCTGATACTATTGAACTTCCTATACTGCCAAAAGGAGAACAACTCGCGGTTCGCTTGGGGGATTTAATGAAAGATACCGAACGGATTATCTTGGCTAACCTTTATGTTGATGTTGGCAATTTGCCGATCAGTAAACAGGCGATCGCTCAAGTTCAAGTCCGCTATGATGACCCGGCTTTGGGTATTGAAAAGCTCTATTCTCAGCCGGTTTTGGTGGAAGCTAATGTCCTCGGAGATTATCGCCCTACTTCCGATCCCAAGGTTCAAAAACATATTTTGGCTTTGGCTAAGTACCGACAAACTCAAATCGCTGAAACTAAACTACAACAAGGCGATCGCGCCGGTGCTGCTACTATGTTACAAACAGCGGCTAAAACCGCTTTACAAATGGGCGACAACAGTGCTGCTACTGTCCTCCAAGGTAGTGCAACTCGCCTCCAGTCCGGCGAAGAACTATCGGACTCCGAACGCAAGAAAACTCGCATAGCATCGAAAACTACTCTCAAGTAGAATGGGTAATTGGGCGGCAAATCAATGTTATGCCGCTTCCCTCTTCTATCTTCTCCCCCAATCTTGTTGATATAAATTGTCAATAAATTTATCAGCCCCGGCGCTAAGGGTTGACAAGCACGGGGAACTAATGGTAGGATATTGACATACAGTTAAATAATGGAAATATTAGTCAAAATAATAAAATTGCGAATATTCCCATTATGTAAAAGTGTAGCAGAAGTCACCCCAAAAAGCAAGCACCCCCCGCCAAAAAAATTTTTCGCAACATTTCTTAATTTTTTGTTACAAAAGTTAATATATGGGGGATGAATTAAAAGAGGGTTTCGAGTTCTGCGAGGGCGCGATCGAGGTTGTCGTTGATTAAGGTGTGGTGAAATTCCCCGGCGGCGGCGATTTCAGTTTTAGCGCGTTGAATACGACGAGCGATCGCCTCTTGGGAGTCAGTGGCGCGATTTCGTAGACGGTTCTCGAGTTCTTGTAGAGAAGGTGGAAGGATAAAAATTCGCAGAGCCTGTGGAAAGGTCTGTGAGATCTGTCTAGCGCCTTCTAGTTCAATTTCGAGTAGAACATTCTCTCCCTGCTGAATTTTATCTTGGACAGCCAAGCGGGGTGTCCCGTAGAAATTTCCGGCAAACTCAGCCCATTCTAGTAGCTCTTGTTGTTGAACCATTTGTTGAAAGCGATCGCGAGTGACGAAAAAATAGTCTTTTCCATGGACTTCTCCGGGACGGGGAGAACGGGTAGTAACGGAGACGGAAAGATGGAGTTGTGGATATTTTTGGAGAAGCGATCGAATAATCGTTCCTTTTCCCACGCCACTAGGTCCGGTAATGACAATGAGCTGGCCAGTTTTGCTGTCAATCATCTTAATATAGTTTTAGGTGAACCCAGATAGGTTTATGAAAGGCGATTAGCACCGTTTTTCTCAACCACAAATCGGTTAGCGACGGTTTCTGGCTGAATAGCTGAGAGAACCACATGATTGGAGTCGGTAATAATCACGGCTCTGGTGCGCCGTCCATAGGTAGCATCAATAAGCTGTCCTCGGTCTCGTGCGTCTGTAATGATACGCTTAATGGGGGCTGATTCGGGGCCGACAATAGCGATGACACGATTACCACAGATAATATTGCCAAAGCCGATATTAATGAGTTGAATATCCATAAAATTTCTACAGGTAGAATAAAGGTAGGTGCGATGGCTTTGATGGCATGAGCCCATAAATTGTATATTCTTACCAACTCGAAAGTATCGCCCACAAAAATTGTAGTCGGATCGGCTCCCATAATCAATATTTAATCTGAAAAACTCTATCTAGGGGCTGATGGGGTCTCTTTTCCCTGGAGACAAAGGAAACCGGGGAGATGATGAAAACTGAGTCCTGTTGCTGCTTAAAAAACTAGATAGGAGGGTTGATGAACTAGATCACTTAATTTTGTGATCTGTGTCAGTGCTGGTGTCAAAAATATGTGAACCCACTAATTAAGATTTTTGTATGAGTATTTGCTTGTGAGTATTTAAAGTTTAGTTTAATCAGGGTCTTGCTTCCCCAGTCGAGGCTGGCTACGATGGCGATTACTAGCCTGCTGAGTATACCATTTATACCATTCTGTAGAGCTACGAATAGCGAGCCAGAGCAAGAATAAAGCAATTAACCCCCCCTGTTCAGGAGCATCAAAAGCAAACATAACCAGAGCAATACACAAACCATCCTGGACAAAAATTGCCCATAGAGGTAAGCCTCGCAGACGGTAAAACCATCCCGCTTGTACCAATTGTAAGACTAAAGCCAAAAGTCCCCCAACAATTCCCAGCAACCACAACAACCAGGAGGGGAAAGAACTGGCTTCAGCGATCGCCAAACCCATAATCGCTCCGACTACGGGACTAAACACCAGTTGAAATACCTGGAGAATGCGCTGTCCTAATAATTGTTTCGAGGCGAAAAGTTCAAAGAGGGACCAGCTCACCAAAACACCAATTACCACCTTGGGAGACAGAGCCGAAAGAAGTGGTACATCAGACCATAAATTATTTCGCAGTAATCCAATTAGTAGGAGTGGAAGCGCAATTCTCATACCTCCTGCTGCTGATGCGGAAAGAACTGCTAAAATTTCAATCATAGAAAGCCATTATGCTCCAGTAACTCGAGAAGGATGGTTTTATCCTAGCACCCCATCAAAATCAGTCCAGTCATGTTCAGGGGGGAAGGGTAGAGAATGGGGTCGCCCCCATCCCCTCCCATTCAAAACCGTACTTGAGACTTTCGCATCATAGGGCTCCCGATGTGGATGCCCAATTGGTCAGTGGTACAGTGTTGACTTCACCGCTTAGTCCTTCTTCTTTCAGAACTATATGCACACGTAGTCTTTAAACTCGTCTTCGCCATAACACCCCCACCGGTCGCCGGACCTACATCCACACCGTGGCGCGTCTACTTAATCTGTTCAATCTGAGCAATAAACTCCTCTCGCTGTTGCTGATCAAGTTCTTGGTGGCCGTAAGTTTTTTTTTCTGGTGAAGCCAATTTTCTTCAAGGCTCTGGATATGGTGCGAGGAGAGATGTCGTCATCC
>NZ_JBIMLI010000184.1:0-7321 GCF_051859755.1 Limnospira sp. | reverse complement strand
TTCACGAAAGTACCGTCGGAGTCGGGGAGTTGAGTATGATCGGGAAGGGTGGTAATTCCCAGTTCTGATGATGGGGCGATGGTCATGGTAAATAGTTTCTCATCGCAGGTTATGGCAGACAGTATAGCATTTGGGTAGGATTTTCGAGAGCGATCGCTCTCTATTTTTGACCCTTCCGCACTTCCTTTTAAACCACCAACGGTAGACTATCCAAGCCTTACCTAGTTGAATCGCTCCACTGCTGACACTCCATTACCTCTCAATTCCGCTTGGGAAACATCTTGTCATCTACCATTAGAGGCAAGCATCCTAAATTTTTACATTTCTTAATCAAACTCCCGTCTTTTTCCGTCCTTTTCCGTCCTTTTCCGACTTGCCAATAGCTCTGATTTTGAGCAAAATTAAAACCAGAGTTAATCATCCACTATTTTAAGTAAATTGCCAAAGCTGTTCCGAGGAAACAGTCAACCACATCAATCGGAAAAGGATCTACACCCGGAAAATTTATGGTATACGAAGATACATTTAATGCTTGATTGACCAAATTACTCTGTTAAGGCAAAACAATGGAGCAAAACTACCCAGAAAATTTAGACCAAAATCTGCTTCAAGACTATTATCAAGCTCTTGATGCCATCAATACTCAACATTTAAAGCTGCTAGATGCTCAACGAGAATTGAGTTGGCATAATTCTCGCAAACAAGAAGCTTATAGATTAGCAGAAGGATTTGGATTTGATGATGTTTCATCACTATTATCCAAAATTGACTGTAACTACGTTTCTGGAGAAAATACAGATCGCGAACGCATCAATAAAACGTTAAATGAGATTAATATCAGCTTAGAAAAAATCCGAGATACAAAGCAAAAAAAATATTTAGAAATAGAATCAATAAAAGCAGAAAAACAATCAAAATTACAATCTTTAATCGATGAAAAAATCAAAATTAGCCAGGAATTAGATAATATTGAAAGAAAAATAGAAGACCTGAAAAATAAAAAAATGTTTCGCCTTATTTCAACTGTTATTGTTGCCTTGTGGGTTACAATTATCTGGCAAGAAATTTATACTACTTTATTGGTAACATCAATATACCTTTTGATAATTTTGTCTGCAATTTGACAAGTAAATTCAAGATTATATTTTTTAGTTTGTAATTTTTTAGTTAAATAGGTAAAAAATATGGCGACTCTTCTAGAAATTTTAAAAAATATCAATAAGCTCATTCAAGAGCAACAACAAAAAAAACTAAACCAAGCTCATTTGCAAAATCAAGTTCTTAAAGAAGAACAGAAATTTTTAAATAGAATAGAATCTAATAAAATTGAATTAAAACAACAAATAGAAAGTTTAGAAAAACAAGTGTTATCAAGTATATATATAGTCAATGAAGATACTAAATTAGCTCAAGAAAGAGCAATGTTGGAAGGTGAAACTTTTTCTCTAAAATGCGAAGAAAAACAAAAAGAAATTAGTCAATTAGTCCATCAACTAGATCACCCCCGCTTATTATCAGCCCCATGGAATGATCCTCGTTGGACTCCTTCAGAGAATAGGGATAGTTATAAACCTCAAAATGGTGGTCTGGCTCCTGGTGTTTTACGAATTGGTGAATTTTTACTGGAGCAAGTACAGCCACCTGCTAGAGTTCCAGCATTAATACCAATCCGAGATTTTTCTAATCATTTGCCCAACTTTAAGCCCGGACACATTGCTATTTTTAGCAGTGATGCGGAATCTCGTCAAGCCGCACTTGCAGGTTTAGAGTCTATCGCTTTGCGAGTTGTTAGTACCTTCCCCGTCAGAAAATTAAAAGGAACATTTATTGACCCAGTAAGCATGGGAAATACTTTTCCCTTCAAGAATTTACATCAATTTATTTCAGGTCAGAAAACCTATACTCGCAGTGATGATATTCGAGAACAACTGCGAGGGTTAACCGAACATATTGAGCAAGTTCTACAAAACTATTTAGGGAAAAATTACCAAAGCATAGAAGATTATAATATTGCGGCTCAGTCTGTAGCGGAACCCTATCGCTATTTATTTATTGCTGATTTTCCCAGTGGCTTTGAAAATAACTCATGGGAAGATCTGAAAAGTATTTTGTTAAATGGGTCTAGGGCTGGTGTTTATGTAATTTTACATATTGACGAAAGTTTAGAAAAACCGAAAAACTTTGATTACCGAACATTTGAGAATTTTTGTACTGTCATTAACCCTATTTTTGGCTTGAATGTGGGAGCAAAACCCCAGCCAGGTAATGTTTATTTGGGGTATGTGACGAGCTTGACAGATGGGGGAGCTTATGTTGAGTTTTTGCCTAATACCCAAGGATTTGTCCCGACTAACAAATTAGTAGCTCAAAGAATCGAAAGACCTGAACAAGCTGTTTCTCTTCAAGAGAAAATTGTAGTTAAAGTCACTTCAATCAATAATAGTCGCAATGAAATTGAACTAACTTGTTTGGACATCAATCCGACTGAAGCATCTGCCGCTGGAAAAAAAGATTTTCGTTTGTCTCCAAATACCAAGCAATCCTTGTTTGAGGTGAAGTTACTTAATGATTTGGTTTTCAAAGTCGCACTAGATGAACCCCCACCTAACGAACAATTTAATCAAATCCTACAACTCATTACAGAAGAAGCGAAAAAGATTAGTGTTGAAACTCTACCCTTTTCCAAACTTTATCCCCAACCACTATGGTCTGAGGATAGCAGGAAAGAAATCAGAGCGCCTATAGGTTTAATGGGTGCAATGGATAAGTTGGAATTTTGGTTAGGTGAAAATCAAGAAAAACAACTGGTCAGTCATGGTTTGTTAGCAGGTAAAACAGGTTCGGGTAAAAGTTATACGCTTCATGCAATTATTGTCAGTTTGGCGCTGAGATATTCCCCCGATGAATTAGAGTTGTATTTACTTGATTTTAAAGAGGGGGTCGAGTTTCAAATGTATGTCGATCCAGACAAAGGAGAAAGCTCTAACGATTCCGAAGAATTAAACGAAGATAAAGCCTTACCCCATGCGAAAGTTGTCTCCATTGAAAGCGATCGCGAATTTGGATTAAGTGTTTTAGAGTATGTCAATAAACAAATCGAAGAACGCAGCATCAAGTTTAAATCGGCAGGAAACTTAAACAAATTGCAAGATTACCGGGATAAAACTGGAGAAACAATGCCACGAATTTTAGTGGTGATTGATGAGTTTCAGTATATGTTCCAAGAAAATGATACTATTACCCGCAGTCTCAACCAAGTGATGGATAATATAACCCGACAAGGACGTGCATTTGGGATTCATTTATTAATTGCATCTCAGTCTCCCAATGTACCCAATATGAGTCGAGGTATTTACTCACAAATTGATTTAAGAATGGCACAGCAAATGGATAAAAGTACAGCATCTTCAGTATTAGCAGAAGGAAATACCGATGCTGTAGATTTGCTCGACAAGCCAGGTAAAGTGATTTATAACAAAGATTATGGTAAGAAAAATCAAAATGAGATTGGTCAAGTCGCTGATATTTCTGCTAAAGAAAGATACAATGCCTTAGTCAATATTCAGGAAATTGTCAATCAAAATCATTATCAGCGCTCAGAACCTTTAATTCTATTTAATGGATCTCGACCGACTAAATTAAGTCATAATCGACAATTAGTTAAATTATCGGAGATGACTGAATGGCTCTCCCTGAAAGAATTAAATAAACAAGTTATTAAAGAACCAGATTGGGTGGTTCAAGAAACTCCGGGGATTGCTTGGCTGGGAGAACCGATGAGAATTGGCGATCATACTAAAGCGATTTTCCGTCGTCGTCCCCGCAATAACATGATGATAGTTGGCTCTTCTGAAGAAATTGTCTTTGGAATTATTGGGGGAATATTAATGAGTTTAATTCATTGCTATCAACCCCAAAAAGCACGGTTTATGATTGCTGATTTATCCATTCCTGATGAAGATAATGACTGGACAGAAATGACCATCAATTTCAGGAATGCCTTTAACTCTTACTTCCCCACCCAAATCGCTAAACGTTTTGCCGATCCAGATTGTCAAGTTATTAAAGCTGAAACTTTATTAAACGAGACCTATGAAGAATTTGAAAGACGTTTAAAACAACGAGAAGAAAACCCAGACCAAAATCCCGATGATTTAGGAGATTCCCTATTTTTTGTCTATGCAGTGGGAGGGTTAAACAGAGCGCAAAATTTACGTCCTGTTATGGGTCGTCGTAGTGAAGAACCTTCCGAAGATGCCGAAAGACTACTCAAGCTAATTTCCCAAGGGTCTGAATTGGGTATCCATACTATTTTCTGGTTAGAAGATATGAAAACATTTCTCAAACTGACTGGGGATAATCGTTCTTGGCTAACCCATTTTGACCTGCGGGTTGCCTTGAATATGCCGGGAGATGATTCTCGATTACTCTTAGGAGAAGTCCATGCAGAAAAGTTACCACGACTCAGAGCTTATTTTCGGGATGATTCGGCGACAGCAGGTTTAGAGAAATTTAAGCCTTATGCTGTCCCCACAAAAGAAGAAATTGGCGAATACTGCCATAATTTTGAACAACGGTTGACGTGATTAGGAGATTGTAGGATGTCAAGAGATTTGGATATTGACGAACAAGAGTTAGCCAAATTTATTGCGGCTTTGTCTGATTTCCAAGATTTAACAACTGATAAATTTAAGGCAGTTGAAGGAACTTGGAGAAAATGTGATGATTCTTGGAAAGGAGAAAGTAAAGACCAATTTACTAAAGATTTCGACCAAACCAAAGACATGGTACAAAGAGCCTTAGAAGCGGGTGACGATGCCTTGGAATGGCTCAGAAAGTTTGATGATATCTTGAAAGAGTTTGAACAAAATTATTAATAAAAGGAGAAAGGGTTATGGCTCAAACTTCATTTGATGCTCAAGATGCAGAAGATCTACTCAAAGAACTGGAACAGTTTCACGAGGCTATCCGGGATGAATGGTCAAGGGTTTTGAACCAGTGGAGCAATCTTAAATCGGTTTGGCGCGATCAACAATTTGATAAATTTGAACCGATATTTGAGAAATTTATCTCTACTTATAATGATGCGGAAAAAGAAAGCGACCAATACATCAGATTTGTTCGAGAACAAATTGAAATAAATGAGACTAAAAAACAAAAATTGTCTGGACGTTTAGCCGACTTATAAATCAGGAAAAGATAGATATGGTTAAACCAACTTCTTTTAACTTAGAAGATGCTGAGTGCTTGCTCAGGCAGTTAGATCAATTTCGAGGAACGTTACAGCAAGAGTGGGGAAAGGTAGCTACTCAATGGGAAAATCTTAAATTGACTTGGCACGATCAACAATTTGATAAATTTGCACCTTTGTTTGAAAAACTGTCATCTACTTATCAAGGTGAAATTGATGGCTGTGAAAAATATATGTTGTTTTTAGTGCAACAAATTAAGACTGCGGAACAAAGAAAGGTGAAGCTAGGTGATGTTGTTGAAAAAATTGTTACAGGAGTTCAAACTGTACAAGGAATCATTGGTTTGGGGTATGCTTCTCCTCCCTCAGAAATTGCCATGTCATCAGCAAAACCTATTTCTTCCATAGAACAACAAGAGGAGGATAAAACCGACTATGATTTTGCCAGAATTGATCGTGTACCCAATATTGAAGATCAATTAGCAGAATCTTTTAAAACTTCTCAAGAAAACGAAAGAAAAAGGAGACAAGAAGAATTAGAAAAAAATCATAATCCCCAAAATTCTCATAATCAACCTAAATAAATTATTGAAGATATGCTGTCAAACCCAATTCAATAGGAAGCTATTAGATATGAAAGAAAATCAACAAAAAATAGATTGGCAAGATCAGGTAATTATCGGTAGTGTGATTGCTGGTGCTTTGATTATTGCAGCAATATTAATTAAGCCTCAATCTTATATTCCCAGGTCTCACAACAATACTACTAGCTCGTCAGCTTTAAATAGAACAGGGAATACTTCTGCTCCTGAAGACACAATTGTTAGGTATTATCAGTTAGCCCCCAGCAATAGACAAGAAGCTATCAAGTTACTCAGCGACTCTTGGCGACGAAGAGAAGCTCGAAGAGTTAAGGATAATTGGTGGGATTCTGTCCGAAAAGTTGATGTTTATGCTTTCCAGACGTTTGCTAAAAATAATAGCCAAGCCAAAATTAAAGTGTGGTTGAAATATCACATGAAAAATGGTCGGACTCCCTGCGAAAGTTTGATTTTTAATTTAATTTTTGACGGTAATAAAAATAGCTGGCTTATGGATAGCGTGGAACCAAACAGCGTCATCCAACAGCCATCTTGCAATACCAGATAATCTAATCCATAATTGTCAAAATTAACATTAATTTACTCTATCCAATTCTCAACTTCTGGTAAGGGTAAATCTAGGGATTCGGCAATTTGTTCCGGTGTTAAACCGAGTTTACTTAGTTTCTCCACAGCCTTAAATTTAGTCTCTTGCAATATCTGTTCAACTATTTCGTCTTCATATATGGTATTTGTGACTGGAGATTCAGGATGGACTTTATCCGGATTTTCTAAATTGGCTGTTTCATAATTGCCACAGAAATTAATATTACTTATTTTGACAGAATCCTTGACAATATGATGTTGATAATTTACAAACCCTAAACGCTCAACTGTAGCGACTAAATTTGATTTATTAACATCTTGATCAAAGACTTTTGATAATAACTGCCATAGTTCGTATCCCTTATCCTTGGCATGACCTGTACTACATCCGTACTGCTTGCCGATCGCACTATACTTATGGCTATTCAGCACTCCCTTTAAAATCGCCAATTGCAGGCTATCCAAGTGTTCCCCAGTTTTTTCAAACACAAACTCATCAATCGAGTTAACCACACTTTGCCACTCCATCCCCTCTCAATTCTCCTTCCGAAACATCTCCTTTTTTATGATTATCCATTATAATCCCTGGCTCAAATCGCCGCCATAAAAGAATAAAGGGGTTGACAAGGGGAGGAGCGATCGCATTAGATGAACCTGTGGTGCTGGCGTGGCTATACTTATGACTAAAAAATCAACAGCAAGAAGTACCACCTGAGACAGTTGAATCCCAATCAGTCAGTGGCGCGATACTCCCAGCCCTAATTTGAGTTGCCATAGCCCAACTCAATCAATAGTTTCCCTAAGTCCCACCGTCTCCAAAAACTGCTGGGGGTGGGGAAGTGCATCCCAAACCCACCAAGAACCGCAATCTGATACATTTACGCGACATTTATCCGGCTATTGCCTGACAATGCGACGATAGCACTATTACCCGTTAAGGTAA
>NZ_JBIMLI010000183.1:0-7476 GCF_051859755.1 Limnospira sp. | reverse complement strand
AAATCCATGTCATCGGTGGCTAAGTCATCCCCAGCATCACCGAGACCTAAATCCATGTCATCGGTGGCTAAGTCATCCCCAGCATCACCGAGACCTAAATCCATGTCATCGGTGGCTAAGTCATCGGTAGCATCATCACCGAGACCTAAATCCATGTCATCGGTAGCTAAGTCATCGGTAGCATCATCACCGAGACCTAAATCCATGTCGTCGCTGGCTAAGTCATCGGTAGCACCATCAAGGAGGTCTAATTTTTGCTGAGCATCATCTAAGCCATCGCTAACTAATTCTTCCTCTGGCTCTGGTTCAGGTGTTATAACTTGGGGAGGATGGTCTCCCGGCGCAGCCTTTACAGGTTCTTGAGACACCGGAGGCTGATCAGGTGAATCAGAAATCCTAACCAGCTCATGATCTGGGTCAAAATGTAAACCCAGAACCTCAATCAACTTTTCTGGATCTGGATTAAGTTTGGAAAAGGGGAACATCAACAGAGCCGCTTCTGGGTCCAAGGCGTTGATAGTCCCCAAGATTAGGGCTGAGGATGGCCTTCTACCTCCATCCGGGGTGGGAATGGAACTGATGTCCATTTGTAAAACCAACCATTCACGATTAGCCTGATAGTAGTCTAACCATTTTTGTTTCAGGGCAGTAGTAAACTCCTGGAAGAAAGCCATAACCTCTTATTCCTTATCCTGAGTAGCTAGACTTATTAAACCATCATCAGGTCTAGCTCATCTTCCTGAGTTTGAACAGAAGGCTTGGTTGGATTGAGGTAAAAATCAGACAGAAGAGAGAACAATTCCCGATCTGGCGCATCTTTGGGAACTACACCCTCCGGCTGAGACAAGATTTGATCAGCAATATTCAGATAGTAATCGCAGACATAACTTAGGGATGGGTCAGTTTCCGCCATCTCAAACAGGGTTTTCCCCTTAACCCGAGATACCCGGATATCTTCAATTAGCGGCAATACCTCCAAAACTGGCATAGGGACCGACTCAACATATTTATCAATCAGATCCCGCTTAGAAGTCCGGTTTCCGATCAAACCGGCTAACCGTAGGGGGTGAGTCCGAGATTTTTCCCGCACAGAAGCGGAGATGCGATTAGCCGCAAATAAGGCATCAAAGCCATTGTCGGTGACAATCATGCAATAGTCAGCATAATTTAGGGGGGCGGCGAAACCACCACAAACCACGTCCCCAAGAACATCAAACAGGATGACATCGTATTCATCAAAGGCATTTAGTTCTTTGAGAAGTTTAACGGTTTCTCCCACTACATAGCCACCACAGCCAGCACCAGCCGGGGGACCACCTGCTTCTACACAATCAACGCCGCCATAGCCTTTATAGATGACATCTTCGGGCCATACATCCTCATAGTGATAGTCTTTTTCCTGCAAGGTATCAATAATGGTAGGAATTAGGAACCCTGTGAGGGTAAATGTGCTGTCGTGTTTGGGATCGCAGCCAATTTGCAGGACTTTTTTACCCCGTTTGGCTAGGGCCACGGAAATATTGCAACTGGTTGTTGATTTGCCAATTCCACCTTTCCCATATACTGCGAGTTTCACGATTTTTTCTCCTGCGGCGTGGTTTTTCCATAATGGGGCTGAGTAGTTGGGACTAACTCAGCATCCCAAGTTTTTTATCTTTGGTTTTGTCGGGGTGGCGATCGCTATTTCAGGTAGTACGGTTTTTGTCTCACCCGATCACATCGCTGTCCCTCTTGATTGCCATTATTGATGAATTTTCCCCAAATGGAAAGAGGCTATCAATTCATTTATGCTCGAAAAACAGAGTATGGCAGTCTATGAGTTATATATGAATTTTTTATCGTTTCTCATCAAAGCTCAAGTCTATTTATGAACTTTTATCAAAATTTATGCCTTTTTTATATAAAAAGAGTTACAATAAACAAATTAGTAGGGTGCGTCATATAGGGATAGTTATGATGGGAAACGGGATAATTGACTTCTGACCCACCATTACCCCGCAATGATGATGGGAAAACGGGATAATTGACTTCTGACCCACCATTACCCCGCAATGATGATGGGAAACGGGATAATTGACTTCTGACCCACCATTACCCCGCAATGATGATGGGAAACCGGGATAATTGACTTCTGACCCACCATTACCCCGCAATGATGATGGTTGAGTGAGGGTAGACATAAATCAGCGGGTAGCATTTGTAAAAAGTTATTAATTTTTTCGGTTGGGTCAGAGGGGAGAATAATCAGGGTTGAGGGGACATAGGTAAGGATTACCTAGTTAAGGGTATAAACTAGATTGAAGTAGATGCCATGATCCTGAAGATTGTCGCCACGATCGCGAAGTTGTATGAGGGGGAAACCATAATCTAAACGGATATTCAGATGAGGGATAGGTTCCCATAGTAACCCCAGACCCCCTCCCACCAAAAAGGTCTGACTGGGTAAACTATTAGGGTTGTTGGGATGATTCCAAACCTGGCCCATATCGAGAAAAGGTGCTAACTGTAAAGTAGGTAAATTCAAGCGATCGCGTTTAAGGGTAATTCTGTCCTCAATAGAGAATCGAAAGCCATTATCCCCGGCGCGGACATTCTGACGGTAGCCACGCAAAGACTGCGCGCCACCGATAACAAACTGTTGAGAGGGAAATAGGGGGTTAGCGGCTAACTGTAGATCTCCCTGAAGAATCAAAAGGTGATTGTCACCGATACGCTGTAGCCGTTGTATCTGTCCTAGCCAACTGACAAAATCGCTATTGGGCAGAAATTTGGTATTAGTAGCATTTAATATCCCCAAGCCTAAACTAAACTGCGATCGCAAAGCCCAAACTCCCAGGCGATCGCGTCGGATATAGTCTTGTCCCAACTTGAGAACCACCAGACGGGTCACACCATCATCATCTGGACCAAAGCCAAAGCGCAACCCCTGATTATCCACCAAAGTTTGACTTTCCTGATAACTCAACCCCGCAGATAAAGCGAACTCCTCCCAGGGAGTCCTCACCAAAGGCTGACGATAGCTAATTTCGTAAAGCTGAGAGTTCCCCTGAATATTGAGGTCTGCAAACTCTTCGGTAATCACCCGATTGCGATAAGGAGGAATCCGCAGTTGAATCGTACCATCCATGGCATTAACCGGGATAGAGTAGATAAAATCTAAGATATCCGACTCCCCCCCAGTAATTAGGCGAGTAGTTTTATAGGAAACCAAGAGGAAATCACCCCTTCCCGTGAGGTTCAGGTGACTAAAATTAACCCCCAAACGTTGGCTACCAATACTGGGGGGGGAATAGTTATCTAAGCTAAAACTAAGCTGTATGGGATTAGCTTCTGTGACTCGGACCACTAAAATACTCTGTCCCTCGCCACCTCCTGGACGCAGACTAGCCTCTACAGAGTCAAATAGGGGATTAAGTCGCAATAGTCGCAGTTGATTTTCCAGTTGTAGGGTATTTAGGGGAGTTTTTGCGCCCAAATTCACCCGACTGATAATGTAGTTAGGATTAAGGCGGCGGGTTCCTTCGACCTCGATTTTTTCTAAACTTCCCTCTATGACCAGAATTTCCACGACCCCATCTGTGATAGTCTGTTGGGGAACCACAGCCCGGGAAGTCATATAACCCCGTCTCAGATAGATTTCTGTAATCTGATCGGCTATATTTTGCAGTTGGTTGAGGGTGATGGTCTGGTTTGATACGGTAGAGGCGATCGCATTAATTTCCTCAGTCGATAGAATACTACTGCCAATTATTTGAATTTCACTAATGGGGAAGGGAGTATCATCACCGGGAATTGGCGGGGACGAGGGGGGTGGTGTTTCTATTTCCGGTTCCCCGTTGGGTGGTATTTGGGGGGGTGACGGGAGGGGTTGTAAAAAGCGATCGCGGTTAGGGTCGCTTTGGGGTGGTAGGGGGAAACTTTGAGAAAGTCCTAAACACTCTGCGGAATTACAGTTAGGGGAAAATAAAGCCTGGGCTGAAACGAGGGGGGAAAACAGAATCAACCCAACGGTAGTCATTTGACAACCTATCAATCGAATATGTAAACTCATAGGGGTTATGGGGGGGGCTTCAAGTGTAGCCCCAGCTAGTGGCACTACCAGCAGGTTAATTTCTCGCTTACTTGATTGACGGGGGGGTTGGTGGGGATACTTAGTCAGAACGGAGTTGATTGCGTAACCCGCCACTACCCGGAATAAAAGGTTGTTCATACAGACGCACCTGGTTACGACCTGCTTGCTCGAGATTCTCCGATCTTAACAATTCTAGCCAAGCCTGCTGGACCTCAGTATCTCTTCGATTATCTGAAAGTAATTCCGAAAAGGCGGCGACCATATCATACCAAAGGGTCTTTTCTGTATAAAATTTTAGGCGATCGCTCCCATTGAGTCCTTCTAATGTCTGAATTTGATCAGAGTCTAAGTCGATCCTTTTGATCCAACCATCCACAATTGGGTTCACCGATTGATTGACTGGATCACATAAAATTGTCAGGTACCAGTGATAATATTGGTTCACTTCCAAACCCGGAAAGCCATCGAGATCCGCCAGATCTATGCCCACAATGCCAGGATTTTCCATATCCAGTTGAAATTCGGTCCTATAAATCACTATTTCTTCTGTTTCGGGAGACTCTGAATCTGGTAACTTAGTCACAAGTAACTTAATGGGGGTATCCCGACTAGCTACCGGGAGATAAAAGAACAATTGGGGTTTCTCATGGGCGGTCAAACCCATCGTGGAAACGGGAATTAGACTGATGAGGCTTGCATAGTCAGCACATACCTCCCCTCTGGTTCCTCCCCCGTACCGTCTTCCGGGAACTCCCCGCTGGGGTGGGTCGAAGGCTATTAACCATGGAGATGGTTGATTTTGAATGATTACATCTCCGTTGGATGGGTAGGCGATCGCTGGTCGCACTAGGCTACCCCAGACAATGGTTTGGGTACACAGCGCACCCAACAGAGTTGTCCACAAAATAGTAGGGGTTGTCTTAACCATAGGATTCAACTCAAAAACTCGTTAACATACAGGTTATCAAGATAGCTAAATTGTATCCAATGTTTCCGTAATTGACTGTCAAAAATTGTTGTATTTGGAAAGTGGGAGTGTCAAAGTTAGCATGAATCTCAATTTAACGAATGTTGGAACAACTAGCAATTATCGGCACAGAACTATCAGACCCATGGGGGTTTCCTCGCTCTATGGTATCACTTTTGTTGGCAAAAATTGTTTGGCGATCGATTCCTTGCGGGGGTTCTTGTTGAGGATAGACCCGGAAACTGATAATGCTACGGTGGTGAATCCTTATCAGACTTCTGAGTTTGCTGATGTAACGGGTTTGGCGGTGTGGTCTAATGATTTATGGTTTACTCGCTACAATACGGTTTATGTTTGTCGAGAGGCTTTGGTCGGTGAGAATATCGCTAGTCTGAAACCGGAACCTTTGGTAACTCTCCCCTATAATCTTGATGGGATTGCCGTTTGGAACTCTACCCTTTATATTAGTTCTCAACAGGGGGGGTGCATTTTTGTTTATAGTCTCATTAGCGGTCGGGAAATTACCCGGTTTTATGCTCCCGGAATTGGGGTCGAAAATTTGACGGTGCGAGATGAGGAATTGTGGGTATGCGATCGCCTCGAACAAACCGTTTATTGTCTCGAACGTGGTACCGGGGAAACTAAGTTTAATGTGTTAACTCCCTTTGAGTATCCCACGGGTTTGGGGTTCTATACTGACCCGGAAACCGGAGAAGAAGTGCTATATGTCGCCTATGCGGGAGATGAATTATTTATCCGAGATGACCCTAACTCCTATGAACAATATCAACTAGCTAAACGCGATCGCACTTTTATTCATCCCCTCTATTTTCACTACAATGAGTCCCAAAGATATGCCACATCTAACGGATATCTGATTGAGATGTCCTATGTAGAGGAAATCGAACCTTTAGAAGAGATTTACCTAGAAGATGTAGAATGGCGTATCGCCCTACCCTCCGAGACTGATCGCCAAAAAGTTCGGGAAATTTCCTATATTGGGACTCCCTTCACCGAGGAAATAGAAGCCGGAGAAAGGGTAGCCGTTTTTAAGTTTAAACCCCTCAACTCCGCCGAAAGACGTATCTTTGGCTGGAAAGCATTATTAGAAGTCCGAGGAATTAAATATCAAATCCATCCTTTAGATGTGGAAAAAATCCAGCCATTAACTCAGGAATTTAAGGATAAATATCTAGTAGATAATGATAACCTCGCTATGGAATCATCCATAGTCCGTCAAGCCGCTGAAGAAGCCGTGGGGACAGAAACTAATATTCTGCGGAAATTATTAAGTGTTCGGAATTATGTTTACGATCGCCTTGACTACAGCCTTACCGCTAAAATTGAAACCCCAGACGTGGTACTAGACCGGGGGATAGGGTCCTGCGGTGAGTATGTGGGGGTATTGCTGGCTTTGGGACGGCTAAATGAAATACCCTGTCGGACGGTGGGACGCTACAAATGTCCGGCTTTTGCTGATCGCCGGGGCGTTCCCCTAGAACCAGAGTATAATCATGTTTGGCTGGAGTTCTATATTCCTGGCTTTGGCTGGGTTCCTATGGAGTCTAACCCTGATGATACTGGTGGTAGTGGACCTTATCCTTTACGGTTTTTTATGGGCTTGGCTTGGTATCATATAGAAATAGGTAAGGGGCTGAAGTTTCAACGCCTGACTAACCAGGGGCTTCCTGTCGATAAGGAAAAAGTCTCTCTAGGGAATTTGGCGATTAACCATGTTCGGTTTACCATTTTGGATGAACTGCCAGCCATTTAGGGGAAGATACAGCACTCATGGAGTTTACTACGGTTAATATTCTGTTTCTCATGGCGATCGCTCTGTTGCTTCTGGTAACCGGTGGTGTCGCCTATTTGACTTTTGCTGATTGGCGCGATCGCCGCCGCCGAGAAAAGGAACGTCGCGGTCAATAACCCCATTTTTCTTGACCCTCCCCGGACTCCCCCCACAACTCTTTTAACTCCTCTGAGGGGTGGAAAGACTTAATCACCCCGTCAGCATAAAAAAGTTATTTTGTCAAGGGGTGGCAAGTTCGAGCAGTGGCCAAAGGCGAAAAACTCGTGATTCGTGAGATTAAAAACTTGACCAGAGAATATTTTTAACTGCCATAAAATAGGGGTTACAGCCAACTTTTTTGCGTGTAGACATAGCAAGCCCTTGGGTGCGATTTATATGATGAAAGCAGAACCCCTATAATCTCGTCAAGTGTTTACGAGAAATTATCAATAAAAATGTATGAATTCTTAACATACTTGGGAAAATTAAAACCATTTCCACGGAATGATTAGTAAAACTTAACTATTTTCCGTAATGTAAGGGGGGTGATAGTGGAGGTTTTTAAAAACCTACATTCCGCAGGTTGATAGGTAATTAACCGGATGCGTAGTAATAGCGCTCAACGGGTGGACCGAAGAGGTGAAT
>NZ_JBIMLI010000182.1:0-7578 GCF_051859755.1 Limnospira sp. | reverse complement strand
CCCACCGGATAATTAATAATTAACCCGCCCTATTTATGGGGTTCTGCCGTTAATGACATCAGAGGGGGATAATATGAATAAATCCGCCCTCTGGGGAGAAGAGGATTAGGCAAAAGTTGAATTGCCAAAATCCGGGGGTATATCCTGAATACGTCCAGGACCGATCGCCTGTATAGCCTCTTTTAAAACCACATCTCCAGTATATAAAGCACGGCCAACAATGACATCAGTTACCCCCAAGGGTTCTAATCCCAATAACCCTAATAAATCAGTAATGCTACTGACACCGCCAGAGGCAATAATAGGGATTGAGACGATTTCCGCAACTTCCCGCAATGCCGCTTTATTGGGACCCTGTAAAGTCCCATCCCGGTGAATATCAGTGTAAATAATGGTAGCCACGCCCAACTGTGCCATTTGGTGGGCTAGGTCTGTGGCTTTGACCTCAGAAGTTTCTAGCCAACCCCTAGTCGCCACTTTACCATCACGGGCATCAATTCCCACAGCAATTCGTCCGGGAAACTCAGCGCATAACTCAGCTACCAATTGGGGATTTTCCACCGCTACGGTCCCCAAAATTGCCCTTTCTACCCCTAAATCAAATAGGGCGGCGACAGTATCACGACTACGCAACCCGCCGCCGACTTGAATCGGGACTTTGACAGCTTTGGCGATCGCACCAATAGCCGCATGGTTAGTAGGTTGTCCAGTTTTCGCCCCATCAAGATCAACTAAATGCAGACGAGTAGCGCCCTGGGACACCCATTCCTGGGCGACAGCCACAGGATCTTCATTAAAAGTCTCGGCTTGGGTGTAGTCTCCCTGATACAAGCGGACGCAGCGCCCTTCTAATAAGTCTATGGCGGGTATTACATTCATTGGCGATTGATAAATTGGAACAAGGTTAATAGCTTTGAAACTCCCGCCGTTAATCGCTAAAGCCATCTAACGGGGGATTCTGGCTTCTTTCAGACTGCCTCTTAACTATACCACTCAATTACTCTTGAAACCTCGGTAAGACCGACTCCACAAGCATTTTAAACTAGGTTTCTTCTCCCGGCTATGTTGTACCCTCACCCTAGTATCTAGGCGGTATTGTTTCCTCTAGTTACTGGTCAAAATTCATCTCGCCATTAAGGCGATCGCTTCTAACGGGAGTCATATAACTGCGCCAGACTCCTGGCTATTTATGCGGTTTCTGGGTCTTTCTCTTCCATAACCTCCGATAAAAGGGTTGATAGTTGAGTATTCAGACGGCCGGATCTAACAAATTCCGCATAGGTTTCCGCCTCAATATCAACTAATTCTTCCTGAAGTAATTCTATGGTCAACTCTTGCAGTTTGGGTTCTTGTGATAGTAACTGCTGAGTTTTGGTGGTGATAGCTTCTAATTTAGATTTAATCAATTGGGCTTGATGTTGATAAGCATCAGGGTCTAATTCCTGCTTAACAACCGATTGGGAGAGGTGGTTTTGTACTCGGTTTAGGGCTACACGACGGGCTACTAATTGCAGATATTCTTCACGCAAGGGTTGGTCTTTGAGTAGTCCTAACCATTGCAGGAGAGGCTGGGTAGTTAAACCCTGAAATAGTAGACTAAATAAAACCACCCCGAAGACTGTCGCGATCAGATTTTCCCGTTCAGGTATAGCTACTGGAACACTCAAGACTAGGGCGATAGAAACAGAACCTCGTAAGCCTCCCCACCACAGCATAGTTTGATTTTGTAGGTCTATTTCTGATTTGGCTAATGTGTTACTGATGGCGGTTAAAGTAAATGTGGATATTACCCTAGTTAGCATCATGGCTAGGACGGAAACCGCAATGGGTTTTATGTTGGTTGCTAAACTCGCAAATTCAATTTGAGCGCCAATTAATAAGAAGACGATTGAGTTCACCAAAAATGCCATAAATTCCCAAAACTCGCTGACGATTAATCGGCTACGGGGATTCATACCAATTCGGGAACCAAAATTTCCTAAAATTAACCCTACTACTACTACGCCAATAACTCCAGATCCGCCTAAGTCTTCGGTGACTACATAGGTTCCATAGGCGGCTAGGAGGGTGAGGGATTGTTCTACTAGGGGAGAGTCAAAACGCTGAGTTAGATAGGATATCCCAAACCCAATTATCCCCGCAATAACTACCGCAATTCCTGTAAATAATAAGAGTTTTAAAACGATCGCCGCCGGGGATATTTCGATGTTTCCCATAGGAAAACCGACTAAGATGATGAACGCTACCACCGCTATACCATCATTAAATAGGCTTTCCCCTTCCATTAAGACTCGCAGACGTTTAGGCGCTCCTAATTCCTTCATTAGGGCGACTACTGAGATGGGGTCGGTGGCTGATAAACTTGCACCTACCAACAGAGCGATCGCTATCGGCATTCCTACCGCTAAATCTAAGCCAATAGCTATCCCTACTACACAAATGACTACCCCAATAGTTGCATATAAAAATACCGGGAATAAATCTCGTTTTAGGTCTCGCCAATTCAGATTCCAGGCGGCTTCAAATAGTAAGGGAGGCAGGAAAATTTCCAGGATTAGTTCCGGTGATAATTGGATTAGGTGGATGTCTTCAAAGGCTAAAAATAATCCGACAATTACCAATAATAGGGTAAAGGGGATTTTGCGCAGCCAAGGGAATAGACGAGACATGGTGGCTACACTGAGGGAAATCAGCAGGACCAGCAAAAATTGTTCAAGATTCTCTTTGATACTGATCTCAGCGATCGCAACTTCTGGAGTCATAGTTTAAGATAGTAGCGACAACCACATCATACTATCACATTTACTCAGGATATTTTATAATTCCTCGCAGGATTGTTAGATGATTATCATACTTGGGATGTCTAAAATTCCGCTTCCACTTCGATGATTTCTGTGTACTCAAACTGATTGGGACTGAGTTTAACTAGGGGATAGTTAACCCCTTGTAAATTAATGAAATCTTCCTCACAATCGGGTTTGGACGAGTTGTAAACTAGGATATATTCTCGCCCAATTTTGGGTTGAATTTCTCTAGCGACTTCTCCTCGCCATTGGGTTTTGGTGACTAATACAACTAGCTGGTTAGCTAACTCTGGAATAATGCGGGCTATTTGGCGGCGGTAAATTTCATCTAAACTACCAAAAGGGGAATCCATCACAATGGGAAATGTACTGCTATCTGGTCCCATAAGGGTATTTTTTTGACTCCATTCTCTAACACCTTCGATAATTCCGCCAATAAAGGATAGACTGAGAATTTGATTTTCTCCGGTGGAAGAGGCTACTGGCGCATCTTCTCCAGAGGTTCTTTCCACTAATTTAAGTTCGTATTTGGGGCTGAGTTGCGGTTGATAGGGGGTAAAAGAAATTTTGGCAAAAATATTTTGCACTCGGCTTTCTAACTGTTGACGGAATTGCTGATCTAAACGTTCCAGGACTTGGGATAATCTGGCGATCGCATCTTCCGTCGCCGCAATGCGTCGCTGCGCTGTTATCTGCTTCATCTCATTCATTTGTTGGCGATCTATTTGTTTCGATAGTTTCTCGCATTCTTGAGTGAGAGTCTCAATTTGTTGAGAATTTGAACCCATTTCTCGGTTCAGTTCACCAATGCTGCTTTCGATTTCATCTAGGCGTTTTTGCAGTTTTTGAATATCCTCATCTGGGAAATTGCGTAGTTTTTTCTTAATATCATCTAGTCGGGTTTCTATTTGGGATAATTCCGCCCTATTTTTGCTGATAGATATTTGATGATGGTCAATTTCTTGCCAAAATTCTGCTAGTTGGCGATCCACATCATCAACTTGGGTAGACATACGGATAGCGGTTTCTTCAATATCTGCCATTCCGGCTTTATTTAACCAACTTTTGAGGCGATCGCATTCCGAACTTCCTTCTATTATAGGAGTTCCACAAATGCACTGCTGGCGGTTAATTAACTCATTCACAAATTGCTTAGTAATTCCTGTCATCAACTCTCCCTTTTCTCGCATTCCTGAAAATAGGTTACGAAAATCAGCGATCGTATCTGACAACAAAACCGGATAAGCCCTAGTTGATAACAGTTTATTAATCGATTGTTTCGACTTTTTTAAATTATCTCTGATTGAAATAATTTGACTCTCTAACTCACTTCGCAATTGTTGCAACTCCGCCGCCCCACTTAAATCTAATAAATGGGCATTTAGGGTACGTTTCAACTGTTCATGATGTGCTAATTCTATTTCGATTTCCTTTTGTCTTTTCGACAAATTATTGATTTCATCTTCCCGCTTTTTTTTGTCGTTTAAAAACTTTTTTGTCTCAGGATTACCAATTATCGATAAATCAGTTTCTAAAGACTTTCTCGCTTCCTTTAAATGTTTAATACCCCTATTTAATACCTCCACCCCTAATAACTCTTTAGTAGCTTCCGCAATTTCCGCTTTTCTCTCATCCCTAACAATTTGCTCTATACGTTCTCCATCAAAAAAGAAATACTGATGTAAACTCATCGGTAAAATGCGATTAATAATCTCTTCTGGTGGCTGCGGTGGCAAAGTCCAGCGCCCATCATCTCCCGCCACCTGCATATATAACTCACTGTCAGAATGTTCGATTTCCCCATGTTGTTTATAGGCGCGACAGACCCGTTTAACCTGATAGCGTTTATGGTCATGTTCAAAGATAACTTCCACCCAGCAACCTACCGCCTTCCCCGGTTCTGCTTCCGTTAGCGATCGCTTATTAACCAATTGTTCCGAAACCGCAAATGCTGCACTAAATTTCTCATATAAAACCCAGCTAAACGCATTCAGTATCGTCGTCTTACCCGCACCATTATTCCCATAAATTACCGTAGTATTTTGTTCCCCTTTGGCTAAATATATAATCGGGCTTTTTCCGTAAAATTGCCGAAAGTTACACAACTGAATTGATAGTAAATTCATTGTATGACCTCTTTAATAATCTTGAGAACATCATCATTAATGTTCCAGGGACTTTTCATATATAGTTTATCTCTTTCCGCCTGCAAAACCCTTTCGATAATTTCCCTAACCTCTGGTGGTGCATCTGTAATCGGGTCATGAACTAATGTCTGATTAGCGTTTTCTCCATAGGTAGATTTTGCCTCCGAGAATACATTAGAAATCGCGTGAATTAAACCCTCTGAGTATTGGTAAGACATAGACTATTCCAAACGTGAGTTATCGATGGTTTTTTACTAGCGAAAAATAGGCGATTTAACATCAAGACATTTCATTCTAGCACAACCCCCATAATCACGTCAACTCTGAGACAACGAGAGATCATGTCTGGGCGGGTTCCCCAGTTAATTAGACTTGGCACCAGTCAAAAAATCCGGTTTTTTATAAAAATCTTGGTTAACAACCAGAAAGCCCGATAAAAACCGGGTTTTTCCGTCCCCGAAACCCGCGAGGGTGAGAGAGATAATGTAGGGGCGGGTTCTGCTGTTAATTAGACTTGGTATCAGTCAAACAACTCGGTTTTTTATAAAAATCTTGGTTAACAACCAGAAAGGCCGATAAAAACCGGGTTTTTCCGTCCCCGAAAACCACCCTCTGGGGTGATGGTTAATGATGGATGATTTATAAATCCAATAAACCATAGCGTTTTTGTAGTTGTAATAACTTCACCCTAGCCTCTCCTGCATTGTCCGCAATATCAGCAAACTCCATAAACCGGATCAGCTCTTTTTTTAACAAATTCCGTTCAACATCTAACGTATTTCTGCCCAAGTCTGGCGGTAAAACAATCATATCAAAAACCGTCGCCCTATCCTTTCCGGGATGAGGTCTAAGAACCCGTCCTCGACGTTGAATAAATTGGCGGGGGTTGCTGCTACTTGCCAGAATTACCGCATGACGAATAGCTGGAATATCTACCCCTTCATCAAGACAGCGAATAGCTACCAAACCCTGTAGTTGTCCTGATTCAAATTGTCGTCGCAATTCTTCCCTTTTTGCCATAGGAGTAGCGGCGGTATAGGTATTAACACGATAGCCCAATTCTGACCCTAATAAAAAGACGATCGCTTCTAGTTGTCGGTCAAAGCGAGTGCCTTTTTCCGTGATACCATCCCCACAATAAAATAGCGTGTGGCTGGTCTGTAAACGATTACTCATTAACTGTCTCAGGGCTTTAACTTTATTATTAGCAGCCCCAATTATTCTCGCCCTTTGCATCAATAGCGCCGTGATATTTTCGTTAGTTTCCCAGTCCTGATCATTGTCCATTAAAGCCCAACCAATGCGAGTAGTTAGGCGGGAATAAATCAGAGTTTCAGCCGGGGTTAATTCTACCAAAATCGGATAGTATAAATAATGAACTAACGCCCCTTGGCGGATAGCTTCAGCCAGGGTAAGTTCCGGTTGTAAAACCCGACCAAAATACTCCATTAAAGCATTTGTACCCTGGTCATCAAAATGACGTTCTGGGGTAGCAGAAAGTGCTAGACGTAAACCGATATGTCGTGGTAAACTAGCTTCTAGGCGAGGCGCACCTAAGTTGTGGGCTTCGTCGCCAATAATCAAAGTTTTGGGGGGGAAATACCGCAGTTGAGACTGAAAGCTATCGGAAATTAGGGTGGCGTTAGTGGTGATGACTGCGAGAAAGGGGAGATGACCCGAACTTATGTTATAAAGGGAGGTAGATAGGTGTTTCTGCCAATTGTGGACGCTTTCAAAGGCGAGTAGGGGAGTCATCCCAAATTTCTGGGCTTCCCGTCCCCACTGAGTCACTAGGTGGCGATAGGGACAGATAACTAAAACAACTTGTAAGCCAATTTTATGATATAATTCAGAGGCGATCGCTAAGGCTGTGATAGTCTTACCCGTACCCGTTGCCATTTTCAGGGTTCCCCGTCCCTGGTTAGCAAACCATTCGGACACCGCCTGACGTTGGTAGTGTCTCAGGTGTATTTGTGGGGGAATGACAGGGATACCAGGTAGACTCACCGCTGAAACACAAGCCCTATATAAATATCAAAAATCACCCATCAAAAATCAATCATGATCTGATTCCCAGTCAGGACAGGAGTCACCCTCCACACCTAATGGGTGCATTCCACAAACTAACAAATTCCCGCCGTAGATTTTACCATGATAGTGATTACATCCGCGACAGGCTGGGTTTTGGGTCGCGCTGGGGTGAACATAGGTGACAAAGGGATCAAAAGTTTCCTCCTCCTCAATATCATCTAGTCCCAAATCTAAGTATATATCCAGAATCGGCTCAAGGATATCATTTAAACACTGGTCTAAGTCGGGAATCAACTTATTCTGGACTTCCTCAGCAATTTCTTCGGAAAATTGGGTCAGGTCATCCATGATATGATTAAATTCTTCCGTCACATCTACAAAAAAATTTTCCACCTCAAGAACTGCGGCTTCTATACTCTTAACCAACTCATTAGACCAATCTTCCATTAGGCTTTAGCGGCTAACTGCTTCAATATTTGACACTGATACATTTACGCGACATTTATCCGGCTATTGCCTGACAATGCGACGATAGCACTATTACCCGTTAAAGTAACAGAGGCGGTATCCCGCAAAGCTTTTAGAAAGATTCCAAA
>NZ_JBIMLI010000181.1:0-7692 GCF_051859755.1 Limnospira sp. | reverse complement strand
TTTGTCTAAGGTCGTAACTGTAGGGGGCTGGCATTTTGGGTCTTCTGTAGATATCCTTGCCATTATACGTCCTAACTGTTCTGTTTTGTGCTATAGAAGAAGGACTAAGCGGTGAAGTCAACACTGTACCACTGACCAATTGGGCATCCACATCAGGAGCCGTATGAGGCGAAAGTCTCAAGTACGGTTTTGAATGGGAGGGAATGGGGGCGACCCCATTCTCGACCCCTTCCGACTTTAGTTTGGGTTCGAGTCCCATCGTCCGCTTATTTTTGAGCAACGATTCGCCGTTGATGAGTAGAGACGATTAAGGCATATTTACCCGCCTCAACTCTCTACCAACATCAAAAACTGACTGATTAATCTAATTCGCTTTCGAGAATTTTAGAAATCGCTTTTTTAGTGCTATCCTGAAACTCTCGAACATTGACACGGCTTAATAAACTAATGGCGCAAATCATCCCTACAGCCTGAGTTGCAAATACAGTCCCATAAGCCAAAACGGGAACCTCAAATATGAACCGACCTAAGTCTAGGAATGCTCCCCCCAATACGGTGGCTAAACCCCGCGCCATAGCCTGAGCCAGTCCCCAAGCGCCGATAAAAGTTCCAGCAGTTTCTGCGGCCGTCAGGTCTAGCATTAAACTAATAGCGCCAGCAGTTAAGATACCAGAAAACAAGCCAAAAAACAACAGTGAACCCTTGAGCATTTCGGGGTTAGTGGTAAATCCCGCCATAATAAACAATACTAAGGCGATCGCTACCCCCACACAACCTAAACGGACGGTATTTTTCTTACCAATACGCGGGACAACTAAAAATCCGGTAGAGCCAATTCCCACCAAAGTTCCGACCCCAAAAAAAGCATTTAATCGCGCGGTTTCAGAAATTGACATCCCAAAGACTTCACCCCCATAAGGTTCTAGTACAGCATCCTGCATAAATAGGCTAATGCTCATAATTAACAGGAAAGTAAAAAACCAACCTGTTTGGCGGTTAGCGGTGAGGATATGTAAAGCACGACCTAGGGTAATTTGGTCTTCTCTGTCTGCTAAAGTAGAGCGATCACTATATCGAGAAAAGCGCTTTTCTACCCCCCAGGTCGCCACCATACACAGAAGAAATACCATCGTCGGAACCATGATAAATAGGGGGTTAATGGCTGCTTGTAGGGTGGATATATCAACCATACTCCCAGGGGTGGGTAGGTTAGCAGAAACCGGGTCAATCTCGCCAACTTCCTGCTGATTGAGAATTTTAGAACTAATAATAGCTCCGACTACAATTCCCACCATCAACATAGACCAGACAATGCTGATCAGTTTAGATCGGTCATCTTCATCAGATACATCAAATAACAAAGCAGCGAAGGGGGTAGAACTGGCGCTGAGAGCTAAACCATAGAAAGCAAACACTACCGCTAATAATGCCGCCCAAACATAGCTTATCCCTGTCATACCATAATTTTGAATACTGGTTCCCAATTGCCATGTCACCTGCATAGCCAGGAAAGAAGTAGTGGTAAACAGAGCCGCACCCATCCACACATAAACGCTGCGATGTAGACCCCAGATCGGTTTTCCGTCGGAGAGTTGACCAAACCACACTCGGCTAGGAGAGACGAACTGGTGCATAGCGATCGCACCCGTCGCCATGAGAGCTGGAACCCTTAGTTCATCAATCATTACTCGATTAATGACTCCCAGGGTCAGCAAGGACATAATCCCCAGTCCCATTTGAAATAGACCCAATCGGAACATCGTCACCATACCCACTTTCGGTTTTGGTGGCTTATTTGTTGCTGTCGAGGGTGTTGACTCAGGTAAACTGTCGATTGCCATAGCACCTATAGGAAATTGATACCAAATTAACTCTTCATTCCTAGCCTAGCAAAATGTTGTGATTTAGACTGAATAGTTTTCTACCCTTACTTGGGGACTAACTAGATTCACCTAGGGGAGACTGTTCAGGAGTCTATGGGATATGATAAGACTATGATCAGACTGGAGAAACTGTCAAGAGTAAATTCTGTGAAATTATGAAATCCCCTATTATATCTCAATCAATTCAGATTAAAAATAAAAATATTCACTATTTAGAAGCAGGTCAGCCTGATGCTCCTTCGGTCTTATTATTACATGGGGCTAGTTTTCGCGCTAAAACCTGGGAAGAAATCGGCACCATCAAACAATTGACTAATCAAAATTATCGAGTGGTGGCTGTGGATCTTCCCGGCTATGGAACCTCGGAAACTATCTCTGATGAACCTGTACAATTTTTGGTGAAGCTAACTGACAATTTACAATTACATAACACGGTCATTGTTTCTCCTTCTATGAGTGGTCGATATAGTTTACCCTTTCTAATTCAACATCATGAGTCAGTACGAGGCTTTGTGGCTGTGGCTCCGGTGGGTATTTTAAAAATGGCTGAAAAACTTGAGGGTATTCAAATACCGACTTTGGCTATTTGGGGAAGTAATGACCAAATTGTGCCGCCTAGTCAGGCTGATATCTTAATTCAAACTATGCCGAATTGTCAAAAAGCGATCCTTAAAAATGCTGGTCATGCTTGTTATCTGAAAGCGCCGAATAAGTTTCATGAAAATTTAATTCAATTTCTGAAGTCTCTCAAATAGCTGTCCAATCTAGCTGTTCAATATCTGATGCTTGATAATTTTTGCCATCAATCATTATCCTTTGATTATATTGTTGTCACAACCTCTAATCCACCAGTTGTTAAAGTAAGATGGATGAAAAATCTAAAAAGGCGCTATTTATCCTGGGTGGACTAGATGAAGATGACCTGCGGTGGGTAGCTTACCAAGGTAGGTTACAGACTTTGGAACAAGGAGAAATACTGATTCATGAAGGAACACCTATCAACGCGCTTTATATTATTTTAAGCGGAACACTTAGGGTATATATTCATTCTAATAATAACCATGATCGTGACCTGGCTTATCTATCACAAGGGGAATTAGTAGGCGAAATTTCTTTTTTGGATAACCGCGCTCCTGTCGCTACTGTTGAAGCTGTGGAAACTACGGAATTGTTGGCAATTCCTCGCTATCAACTAACTAGCAAACTCCGCAGTAGTTCTAAATTCTCAGCTAGATTTTATCAGGGGATTTGTTGGTGTTTAGCTAACCGTATGCGCGGGACGGTTCGACAATTGGGTTATCAGTCTTCTGAACCTGAACAAGATATACTATTTGGTTGCGAATTTACCCAAAATATGCAAGATTTTATGATAGTAGCAGAGGCTAAACTAAACTGGTTAATTCACAAGATACACCAGATGCGTTGATAGCTCAATCTTCCCGGAAAATTGGCGGTTATTTGATATCTGTAGATGGTGGAAGATCACCCCATCTACAGATGATATGCTGATTGACTTAGTGCTACTCACGCCACTAGACCACCCCTAAAACTGGTCTTTCATTCCCCTGATCCGAGCAAAGGTCTGGATATCATCTTTACCTTGAACGGCTAACTGTAATGCGGGTTCATCCCAACGTAGAAAGGGATTAGTTGCCTTTTCTACGCCTATTAATGAGGGGATAGTGGGTTGGTTTTGACTGCGAGCTATGGTGACTTTTTCCAAGCGATCGCGTAAGTTGATATTATCACCATCTACTGTTAGCGCAAATTTCAGGTTGTTTAAGGTGTATTCATGAGCGCACCAGATCCGTGTATCATCGGGTAGCGATCGCAATTTAGACAGAGAACTAACCATCTGGCTAGGGGTTCCTTCAAATAAGCGACCACACCCCCCCGCAAATAAAGTATCACCGCAGAATAATTCCCCCCCTTCCTTATCGGTAGCCGGAAAATAGTACGCAATATGACCGCGAGTATGACCGGGAACAAAGAATACATCGGCTTTACGACCGCCAAATTCTACGCGATCGCCTTCTTTTAAAAATACTTCCTGTCCGGGAATGCGATCGCGATCTTCTGCGCCTCCATATACTGTTAAATTGGGAAAATGCTTCCTCAATTCACGATTTCCTCCCACATGATCCGCGTGGTGATGGGTATTAAAAATCGCTATCAGTTCCGCACCCAGTTCCGACAATTTTGCTAGTACCGGGTCCGCTTCTGCTGGATCAACTACCGCCGCCTGATTCTGTTCGGGGTCATGCAGCAGAAATATGTAGTTATCTGATAAAGCTGGTAGTCTATAAACGTCCATCCATTTTGCTCTCACAACTCAGGGAACACTTTGATCTCAAATATATTCTGACACTATCAAAACCCTTAGAACAACACCAACTATAATTAAGCTATCCTAATCGTTTCGCCAAAATAGTTTTGTTTTTTAAAAGTATTTTAAGATTTAATACAATTTTATGGCTAATTACTCTCAAATACTTGACGAGAGCATGGGGGTTTTGCTATCCTCAAAGAAATCGCATCCAAGGGCTTGCTGTGTCTACACGCCAAAAAATAGACTACAACCCCCATGATATCGCGAAATATAATATTATCCGGCAACAATTTAAAATTCACGATGCACGAGTTTTTGAGGAATTGGGGACGGCCCCCAATCCACTTATTGACAAAATCGCGGTTATATGTATATAGCCATAATTACTCCTGGTCATCCTCAAAAATATTTAACTGTTGAATATTGGTAGTATTAGCAGGAGGTTTTTGAATACCCTTTCGCAAACCCATAGCAATTTTGCTGTGTTTTTCAATTTGTCGCATGACCTGTTTAGCGCGTTTAATGACGACATCAGGCAACCCCGCCAAGCGTCCGGCTTCGATACCGTAGGACTTATCAGCGCCGCCGGGTTGAACTTGATGCAAAAAGATAATTTTATCTGGCAATTCTTTGACAGTGACCTGATAATTGGCGACATTATCAAGAATGGAAGCCAGTTCATTTAACTCATGGTAATGAGTGGCAAAAATAGTCCTAGCCTTAATAGTAGTAGCGAGATATTCGGCGACTGACCAGGCTATAGACAACCCATCAAAAGTGGCAGTTCCCCTACCAATTTCATCTAACAAAACCAATGATTTGGGAGTAGCATGGTTAAGGATATTAGCAGTTTCATTCATTTCTACCATAAAGGTAGATTGACCTGTAGCCAAGTCATCCACCGCGCCTACTCGCGTAAAAATGCGATCGCAAATGCTAAGTTTAGCAGAAGTAGCCGGAACAAAGCTGCCGATTTGTGCCATTAATTGAATCAAGCCAATTTGTCGGAGATAACAGCTTTTTCCACTAGCATTAGGACCTGTTAAAATAATCAAATCTGGATGAGAAGGCGGCGAAATGTCCGCCGTCGGTAGGGTCACCTCTGGGCTCCCCAACTGGGCGGTATTTGGCACAAAAAAGCCAGCAGGTAGAGATTTTTCGACTACAGGATGCCTACCTTCTATAATTCTAAGTTCCCGTCCGCCGACTATTTCCGGGCGACAATAACCCTGATAAACAGCAATTTCAGCTAATCCACATAATACATCAATAGCGGCGATCGCCCGCGAAATTTCCCTAATTAAATCCGTGTGTTCTCCCACTTCGTCTCGCAGGCGAGCAAAGATTTCATATTCAAGCTGATTAAGGTCTTCCTTAGCGGTTAAAATTCGCGCCTCTCTTTCTTTCAACTCTGGGGTGATGTAACGTTCCTCATTGGTGAGAGTTTGTTTACGGATATAATCATCAGGAGCCTGATCAGACTTAGAGCGAGTAATGCTAATATAGTAGCCAAAAGTCTTGTTAAAACCCACTTTGAGGGTAGGAATTCCGGTGCGTTCCCGTTCCTGAATTTCCAAATTAGCAATCCATTGTTGGTCTTCAGCCGCCCCAGCCTGCATTTGATCCAATTGCGGATCAACCCCCGGTTTAATTAATCCCCCTTCCTTTAAATAAAGAGGAGGGGACTCGACTAGATAACTATTAATTTTTCGTGCCAGTTCTTCTAACAAGGGAGGCACATTTTGTAAAGCCTTCAAATAGGGAGATTTTGCGGACTTAGCCAAGGCTGCGAGTTGTGGTAATTTCGATAAAGAATCAGCCAAACTGACCAAATCTTTAGCGTTAGCGGTACCATTAGCAGCCCTCCCTGTCAACCTTTCCAAGTCATAAATTTTCCGTAAGAGTTGCTGAAGGTCTTGTCGCAATTCGGCATTATTAATTAATTCTTGAATCGTATCATAACGGGAACATATCCCCTTAATACTCAGCAAAGGTTGCAGCAACCAACGACGTAAAGCACGAGCCCCCATAGCGGTAGAAGTTTGATCTATTGCCCATAATAGAGACCCCTGCAAAGTGCCATCACGAATAGTTTGGGTAATTTCCAAATTTCGGCGAGTTTGATAATCTAAAATCAGATAATCACTAAGAGTATAACTATGTAACTGTTGTAAAGGCACGGCATTTTGTTTCTGGGTTTCCTCCAGATATTCCAAAAGTCCCCCAGCGGCTCTGACTCCTAGGGGCAAATTGTGGCAACCAATACCTTCAAGTGATCGCAATTTAAACTCTTCTAAAATTCGCGACCTAGCTTCCCCCAAAGTAAAAGGGATTTGGGAGCGCAAAGAATAGCAAAAGTCCGCAGGCAAACAATCAGGCAAACTCTCACTTTTCTGTCCTGGTCGTAACATTTTACCTAAATCAGGCGCATGAGTAGGGAACAATATTTCCGAAGGTTGTAACCGCATCAATTCCTGAGTCAAATGTTCCAAATTCTGAGATTGAGTAGCCAAAAACTCTCCCGTTGACACATCAGCATAAGCCAGACCCCAGTGGTCTCCAGCTATGACCACCGCCGCCAAAAAATTATTCTGGCGACCTGGCAGCATTTGGTCATCAGTCAAAGTTCCGGGAGTCAAAATGCGGGTAATTTCTCGCTTAACCTGTCGTCGTTCTTTAGCAGCGATCGCCGCATCTTCCACCTGATCACAAATCACCACCGGATAGCCCTTTTCCAGCAACATATTGCTATAGCGGTAAACGTGCTCAAAAGGCACGCCAGTCATGGGGACCCGACCAATTTCCTTTCCTGCTGATTTAGTAGTTTGAACCAACTCTAATTCGCGGGCAATTGTAACGGCATCCTGAAAAAAACACTCAAAGAAATCCCCCACCCGAAAAAACAGTAAAGCATGGGGATATTGGTCTTTCACCTCAATGTATCGCTGCATCATCTCCGACAGTTGAGAGCGATCCAATTGTCGGTAGTCCGCATTATTAGGTAAAGATTCCGATCCACTAGGGGAAAAATTCATAAGCGATTTAAGGAGCTTTTAACATCGGAACTGCCAACACACATATTATCATCATTGACAACGTAGTAGGGGAGGCATCTAGCAATCAGGAAGTCCAGACTCTTTATAGCCACCGGGTGCTGAAAGTATCTATATCAAGGTGAACCACCTAGACTATAGCCCTAACCAGAGCTCAGGCTACCATCCAGGTAAATATTACCATTGATGATGTTGACGACACCCAACTACCCCCAAATGCAAGCCGTAAGCAACAAATTTTAACCTAACTCCCAGGCTAATTACTGTTCATGGGGCTTGACTAATGCTACCATTGGACTAAAGGCTATCAACTCAGGGGCTACCAATCGAATTAAAACCCTTTCGTCTCATAGGAGCATGATTTAATCTCAAATTAGGTTAATATTTTAGGGCAATATGGTATAAGAAGCGAGAAGAGTTGAGGATA
>NZ_JBIMLI010000180.1:0-7836 GCF_051859755.1 Limnospira sp. | reverse complement strand
CTGTTACCTTAACCGGTAATAGTGCTATCGTCGCATTGTCCGGGAACAACCGGAAAAATGTCGCGTAAATGTATCAGTTCTTCAACCGTAGTAACAAAATAACTTAGGGTCAACAAGGAGAAATATGATCATGGCTGATTTCGACTGGCTGAGAATGTTAATCCCAGCGGTGTTTTATTTAGGCTGCATCTACTTGCTGTTAGGTTGGATACCCGAAAACACGGAAAGTTAAAATTTTGCACACAAACGGCCAATTGTTAGACAAAATAGGGTAAGTAAATGGTGTGAGAGACGCAACAAACAACGAATTATGAAAACCAATCGATGGCATATCATACTTACCTTAGTCGCAGCGATCGCAGTTTTGATAACCCACCCATCCCAAACTAACCCAGCTTTCCCTGTCGGGGAGGCTGGTTTTACAGATGTCCAAAACCATTGGGCGCAGCCTTGTATTAAGGAATTAGCCGATCGCCAAATTATTACCGGCTACAGTGACAACACCTTCCGCCCTAATAACCCCATTACCCGCGCTGAATTCGCCGCCCTAGTTAATCAAGCATTTCCGAGAGTACAACCCACCCGCCGCCGCCAGAATTTTGTCGATATTCCCACAGATTTTTGGGCTTATGATGCCATTAGTCTGGCTAGTCAAAAAGGGTTTTTATCAGGATATATCGGTAGTGTTTTTAATCCTCTGGTTAATATTCCTAGGGTACAAGCCCTGGTGGCTATTAGCAATGGTTTAGGATTTAAGCCCCAGCAGTTGTCTCCTGAACAATTGGGAGATGTTTTTATCGATAGCGCCACCATTCCTGATTATGCTAAAGAGGCGATCGCCGCCGCCACTGAAAATTGGTTAGTCGTTAACTATCCTAATGTTAGACAATTGCAGCCTAACCGTCCGGCGACTAGGGCTGATGTCGCTACATTTATCTGTCAGGCTATCACTAACTTTGATGAAAGTGCCTTAGTGCCTGCTCAGTATATTGCCCGCATTTCTGTGGATGATCAACCCTTCGCAAAAATGCCACTGACCACCCCAGAAACCCAAGCAGTTACCGAGTCCGAACCCGCCGAAACTCCATCAAGTCCCGCTGATATTTCCCTCAATAAACCTGCCGAAACTTCATCAGAACCACCCCAAAAAATCCCCGATTCTCCACCTACTGAAAGCCAAGTTTTTCAACCACCAGCCCAAGCATTGCCACCACAAGAACCAATTAACAAAACTATTGAATTTGATAATTTGCTGGCAGAATTTGATTTTAACCCTCGCCCTAGCCCTAAATTTAGATTGAAAATGACGCGGCGCGGAGAGGTTGTTTTAGATGATAATATACCAGAAGATATCCTCAATAATTTGATATCAAGTAACTTAGATACCATCAGGGTTTTAGATGTCCGCACCATCGATTTAAATGGAGATAGGGAACCTGAGTTAATTGTAGACCTCCAAAGTGGCGGTTATTACTCGCTGATTTACCATTATAGACCCTTAGCCAAGCAATATGGTATTATTCCTAAAAGTTGGGGTATTTGGCACTATGATTTAACCGAAATTACTGATGATGGCTTACCCAGATTTGTGGGGTATGATTACCGATTTGCGCGGGAATTTAATCTACAATCTCAATCACAGGTCCCTCTGACAATTTGGGAATATCGCGCTGGACAATTTCAAAATGTCACTGTTAATTATCCAGAATTTGTGACCCTTCACCTCGATCGCATTTGGCGAGATATTGAACAACGACACCGCCAAAATCAGGATGTTCGCGGGGTCATCGCCGCTTATATGGCTAATCAATATTCCCTCGGTCAGGGAGAGTTGGGGTGGCGAAAAGTGCGATCGCTTTTTGAGGATAGAAATATATCCGATTTATTAGCAGATGTAACACGGTTTTTGCAGGATACAGGCTATATTGAACAGTAGCCAATAGACTGGACTCACAGTTATTCCCTGATCTGATGATTTTAGATAATTTCCGATATGGGATCTGTGAGTTTTTCTAAGTCTTCTGGTCTGTCAATATCAGTCAAAATGGTTAAATTAGCAACCGCTATGTTAAGATGATGACAGATAGAAATTGTTTGTTTCCAGACTAATTCGGTTCCCCAATTCACTCCCTCAAATATTTCGGGGATAAACCTTGATAGTCCGATTAAATAATATCCTCCGTCCGTCGCGGGTCCCAGGACTATATCAAACTGCTGGAGTAGCTGGAAGGCTTGACTAAGGATATGGGAAGTGATGGCTGGACAGTCGCTTCCAATCATCACTACCGACCTATATTTACGGTTAAATGCTGACTGGAATGCTTCGGACATTCTCTCGCCTAAATTCCCCCCTACTTGAGGATTATAACACAGATCCGACCCTAACCAATCTTGCATTTGACTTAGGGTAGTTCCTGTGAATTTAATTTCTGTGGAAATGGGACGCAATTCCTGGAGTTTGTCCACTGTGGCGATCGCTTTTTCGGTCATTTGGCGATGTAGTTTCGCCGCGCCTTCAATACCCAGCGCGGGAATTAGTCGCGTTTTGGTTTGACCGGGTTCTGGGTAACGGGTGAAAACAATTAAATGTTCCATAATTTGACAATTTTACCAGGTCATATAATCAGGCTTGCGATAGGCTAGGTTCCCCCCAATATAGGTAGCATCAATGCTGCGATCGTCCCCTAAAATCATCAGAGAAAATAGGATTTCGTTGAGTTTTTCCACTGATTCTATGCTATGCTGAGGGTGGCGGAATGCCATTAATGGTGTGGCTTGCCAATTTAATACAATAAAATCGGATTCTTTCCCTATTTGAAAGTTGCCGATATATGAGTCTAAATGAATGGCTTTAGCACCCCCTAGGGTAGCTAAATAAAATGCTGGCAATGGTGACAGAGTTTGCTTTTGTAGCTGGGTGACTTTATAGGCGGCGGACATGGTTTTTAGCATGGAAAAACTGGTTCCCGCACCCACATCACTGGCTAAACCTACCGCTATGGGGTGCGCGGGTGATTTCGCCTCTTTCAGATTAAATAATCCACTACCAATGAACATATTGGAAGTCGGACAGAAAGCTATGGCTGAACCCGCTTCGGACAAACGTTTAAACTCGGAATTGCTTAAATAAATGCCGTGGGCAAAAATTGAGCGATCGCCTACTAAACCCGCTTTTTCGTATACCTCCAAATAATCTTTACACTCAGGAAACAATTGGGAAACCGTCACTAATTCTTCTTGATTTTCTGATAAATGAGTATGAACATACACATCAGGAAATTCTCGTTTTAGTTGTCCGGCTACTTCCAACTGTTCTGGGGTCGAAGTTATCGCAAACCTCGGAGTAATTGTATAGCACAACCGACCGCGATTATGCCATTCTTTAATCAAATCTTTATTATTGTGGTAGGCAGTTTCCGGGTTATCCAATAGGGACTCAGGTGCATTTCTGTCCATCATCACCTGACCAGCGATCGCCCGAATATTACGACTTTGTGCTTCCTCAAAAAATACCCGGGTTGACTCTGGGAAAACCGTTGTCATTACCACCGCTGTAGTCGTGCCATTCCGCGCCAACTCATCAAAAAAGAACCCGGCGACCTCGCGAGCGTGTAATGGGTCTTTGAACCTTTCCTCACCGGGAAAAGCATATTTTTCTAACCACTGCAAAAGCTGTTCCCCATAGGAAGCAATAATCTCCGTTTGTGGATAGTGAACATGAGTATCAACAAAACCAGGGATGATCAACCTTTGGCTATAGTCGATAATCTCAATTTCAGGATAATCGGTTCGGATATGGTCATAGGAACCGAAAGCCTTAATTTTGCCATCCTCAACAATTAATAACCCATCCTCAAGATAGCGATAGCTTTCCGTGGGAGACACCACAAACGGATCATCAATAAAATCCAGAAAAGCGCTGCGAACTCCGTACATATTTATAACTCGTGGAAATCATAAATCACAATACCAGAATCAGGGTCGTTGGTAATACTCACATAACCCCTTTTGAACATATCATTTAAAACATTTTCCACCCGTTCAAAGTCCGCGCCGGTTGCCATGACTCCCTGAGTAACTGACAGTTTACCACCCCGCGCCGCCGCTGCCTGTAGTAATCTCATTCGCAGACGTTCCTGCAAGTCTCCAGTCACAATTAAGGTCACTGGGTTACTTTCGGGAAGTGGGGAACCGTCCGGCGCAACTCCCAGCCTGGCCTGTGCTTTAGCATTATATTCCTCCACCATACTGGGAATCAAAAATACATCCACCAACTGGCCAACTTTGAACAGTCCCAAAGTACACATCCAAATTACACCGGTGACAATCTGGCCATTGTACAGGCGATGTAAACCACTGATGGGAGTAATCAAGCCGATCGCCCATAGTATATAACTCGTGGTAATTTTTTTCACGATAACCTCCAAGTCCTGACATCAAGGGACTATAACCATGATCGCACATCTGAAATATCTTTGCTGAACAGCAGTAGGTGTAGCAATTCTTAACCGAATTGACTATGCAGGCGACACCATTACTTGCTAGACTGGAATGCGTTGCATATTAAACGCTTTTGATTGCAGCCCCAAGCGGGTTGGTCATTTTAACTAAAGGGCGATGTTCAGCCCATAGTAGCCCATCGCCCACACCAAGTCCCTTGCAATAATTAATAAAACACGAGCATTATGGTAGATTCCCTGAAAAAACCCACATTTGAAGAGATACGTCCTGGGGTTAAGGTTCCAGCTAAGGAAACCATCCTGACACCTCGGTTCTACACCACAGATTTTGAAGAGATGGAAAAAATGGACATCTCTGCTAATGAAGAGGAAATCAGGGCGATCTTGGAAGAGTTCCGGGTTGACTACAACCGTCATCACTTTGTCCGTGACGAAGAGTTTGAACAGTCCTGGGACCACATTGATGGCGAAACTCGCAAGGTTTTTGTAGAGTTTTTAGAGCGTTCCTGCACCGCCGAATTTTCTGGCTTCCTGCTTTACAAAGAACTCAGCCGTCGCCTTAAAGAAAAAAGCCCTGTCTTGGCTGAATGCTTCTTGCTCATGTCACGAGATGAAGCACGCCATGCCGGTTTCCTTAACAAAGCTCTGTCCGATTTTAACTTATCTCTGGATCTGGGTTTTCTCACCAAAAGCCGGAAGTACACCTTCTTTAAACCCAAGTTTATCTTCTACGCTACCTATCTTTCTGAGAAGATTGGTTACTGGCGTTACATCAAAATCTATCGCCATTTAGAAGCTCATCCAGAAGATCGGATTTACCCGATTTTCCGTTTCTTTGAAAACTGGTGTCAGGATGAAAACCGCCACGGTGATTTCTTTGATGCGATACTCAAGTCTCAGCCTAGCCTGTTGAACGACTGGAAAGCTCGCCTATGGTGTCGCTTCTTCCTGCTATCTGTGTTCGCGACTATGTATCTAAATGACCTACAGCGTGCGGACTTCTATGCGGCTATTGGCTTGAATGCTCGCGATTATGACATCGAAGTAATCGAAAAAACTAACGAAACTGCTGGTCGGGTGTTCCCCATTATCCTTAATGTCAATCACCCCAGTTTCTACCAACGTCTTGATGAGTGCGTGAAGACTAATGAAAAACTTAGTGCGATCGCTAATTCTAACGCACCTGGTTTCGTCAAGTTCTTCCAAAAACTACCCCACTACATCTCTAATGGTTGGCAGTTCTTAAACCTGTACCTACTCAAACCCATTAATGTAGAACCCAGTCATGGTGTAGTTCGCTAATTGTCACTGAACACCTACCTACCTCCCCCCCCATTTACGGGGGGGTGTCTCCACCCAACATCAAACACCATAACTAGGACAGACAAGGCTTATGTCTCCCTAGTTTCCGTAGTTAAATAACACCTAACTAGCCCAAAACTCCAAGTAATTCCTACCTTATTGGTTATGGCGATCACCCACGTTATTTATGATCTTGACGGTATACTATTAGATACTGAGCCTCTCCATGCTCAAGTAAATCAGGCGATCGCTAACCGTTATGGTAAAACCATTGACAGAACCCTACAATATCAACTTTGTGGTCGTAAGTCTAAAGACTCCGCCGCCTTAATTGTAGAAACCCTGCAATTACCCCTAACCCCCGAAGCATTTTTGCAGGAAAAAGACGCAATTATCTATCAATACTATCCCCAAGTTCCCCCCCTACCCGGAATAGTTCGGCTTACCCATCACCTCGCTAACCACAATATCCCCCAAGCCGTCGCCACCAGTTCTGCTACCAGACCCTTTACCGCCAAAACCCAACCCCATCAAGCCTGGTTTTCCCTATTCCGCTGTATTGTCAGAGGAGATGACCCGGAATTAACCAGAGGAAAACCCGCACCAGATATATTCTTAATTGCGGCTAAACGACTAGGTGCTAAACCTGAAAATTGCCTAGTGTTTGAAGACTCCCTCGCTGGGGTAATGGCTGCGCGACAAGCGGGAATGTATGTGGTGGCTATTCCACCGCCAGAAATGGACTACAGCGCCTATCAACAAGCTGATCAAGTCCTGACTTCCCTAGAAGATTTTAAACCAGAATATTGGCATCTTCCGGCTTTTGAACCTGATCATCACCGGGTTTCCCCCGCGCAAGTTTAGGCGATATTCTCCTAGGTTTGGTTATTAACCCCCAACAGCCATGATCACCCCCAAAAACATAAGTTTAACTAATTTATACCGCCAGATGAATTTAATATCACAAAGATTGTTAAGATTTATTACGATTTTATTGCTAATTGCTCGCAAATAGTTGACGAGATTATGGGGGTTGTGATACACTCAAATAAATCGCACCCAAGGGGTTGCTGTGTCTATATGCCAAAAAAAAGGCTACAACCCTGATTATATGGCGCTTAAAGTTATTCTCTGAGTAAAAAATTAAGCTGGCGATGCACGAGTTTTTGGGAAAAAGGGGACGGCCAATTTTCTACCTATTGACAAAAAGGCGATTATGTGCATAACCGCTTTCCGCAGCCTATCCCGGACGGAGAGGAAGTGAAAATAAGAGGCAGTTCATTGGTTAATAATTAACAAACTTAGTGAGGAGAACCGGACCGATTAAATAGTGATGACCCAAACAAGACAAACCCGCAGAATTAGCCAACTGTTCCCTTTTTTTGCGGCTGTACCACCGCAACTTACCAGGAGAGACAGCAACCTCTCGATATTCAGTCCAATCATTAACGGTATAATCAGCCAGATAAAAAACTCCCTGCGATCGCAAAACCCGTTTAATTTCTGCTAGGACGAATTCAGGGTGAGGATAATGGAGAAAACTGATAGTACAAAAAACGGCATCAAAACTCGACTCAGGAAAAGGTAAAGCCTCAACATTCCCCTGTAGAAACTGTAGGCGATCGCCATAGACATTTTGGTTTTTCGCCTCTTTAATCATTTGAGGAGATAAGTCCAACCCCGTCCCCTGAAGGTCAGGAAACTGTTTAGCCAAACGCTGTAGCAGTCGTCCTGTACCACAGCCAATATCAAGAATATTAGCGGAATTAGGAAACTCCGCAAACTCCAATAAACGCTTATGTACAGCCTGATAGAAAACCGTGGTCAGCAGGAAATCATAAAAAGGAGCCCAGCGGTCAAAAAACGATTGTTTATTCTGAAAAAAGCTGTCAGTCATAGATTAAAGATATCCCCCACATAGAAAATAGTAAGGTAGCGTCAGACCCAGGAGCTTTTGGGTCACCAGAAACACTGGTAACTCTGACGCACCGGAATATATATCTGATACATTTACGCGACATTTATCCGGCTATTGCCTGACAATGCGACGATAGCACTATTACCCGTTAAGGTA
>NZ_JBIMLI010000179.1:1443-7868 GCF_051859755.1 Limnospira sp. | reverse complement strand
GGCGCACCATTGTAGCTGTCGTGCCAGGGGTCAGCGCACCATTCCCAAACGTTCCCGTGGATATCATACAAGCCAAAGGCGTTGGCGTGTTGAAACTGACCGACGGGGGTGGTTTGTTCGCGGTAGGCTCCCTTGGGTCCTGAGCTATAGGTGTGGTTGCCATCGTAGTTGGCGAGGTCCGTCGTCAGGGTATCACCGACATGAAAGGGGCTAGTAGTTCCGGCGCGGGCTGCATATTCCCACTCGGCTTCACTGGGCAATCGGTAGGGTTTGCCAATTCTTTTCGAGAGGCGATCGCACCACTCCATTACATCATACCAAAAAACTTTTTCAACCGGAAGATTTAATCCTTTAAAATATGAGGGGTCTAGGCTCAAGTCCCGTTGGAGTTTGGGGAAACTAGCCACTTGTCGCCATTGTGCTTGGGTAACCGGATATTTTCCCATGAGGAAGGGTTTAATCGTGACTCGGTGTTGGGGTCTTTCAGCGTATGAACTTCCAGCTTCACCACTCGGCGCACCCATGGTAAAGGTTCCCCCCGGAATTAGCACCATCTCCAGAGTCACCCCATTTCCCAGGTCTTCGATAATACATTCAGCCTGACCGCGACGGCGGTTAATTTCTCTGCCCTTTGAATTGACCGTAACGATGTCAAATTCAAACTTCTGGGTTACCGCTGGGGGAGTTGTATTGGTAATCTTTTTAGCAGTATTGGGAATGATGTTTTTAGGATTCTTTATGATAATCTGTTTCCCATAATATCGCTGTAAATCTGCCCATACTTCGGCTACAGATTGATAGCGTTTTTTAAATACTGTCTCAACCAAACGCTCTAAGATTTCGCCTAATTTATCACTCACCTGATTGCCATTTAAATGCTCACGCCACACCCATTGTGATTCTAAGGGGTCATATAAATATGACGGACTCACTTGGGTTAGCAGGTATAAACAAGTCACCCCTAAACTATATAAATCACTCCCATATTGAGGTTTTCCCATAGCCTGTTCCGGGGCGCAATATGCCGCCGAACCGATAACCGTTCCCGTGACGCTAAGAGATGTGCGCTGCACCTGTTTAGATGCTCCAAAATCCACTAGGACTAACTTGTTATCACTGGCTCGTCTAATGATGTTTTCCGGTTTAATATCCCGGTGAATCACTTTATGTTTGTGTACAAAATACAAAACTGGCAATAAATCCTTGAGCAGGGAACTGATTTTATTTTCCGTAAAAGCGCCTTTATCTAGCTCCTGTTCTAGGGTTTCCCCTTCGATAAATTCCTGAATTAAATATTGACGGTTATCAGCCGTAAAATAAGCCAACAGTTCCGGGATTTGGGAATGTTTGCCGAGGATTTCTAAACGTTGGGCTTCTTGGTCGAATAATTGGGCGGCTTTTTCTAGGGTAGCGGTTCCTTGCGCCTGGGGAAGGAATTGCTTAATCACGCAGGGAGGTTTAGAAGGTTTGAAGTCATCTACTGCCAGAAATGTGCGTCCGAACCCACCTTGTCCGAGGATGCTTTTAGCATAGTAGCGTTCTGCCAGTCGGAGTTGACTGCCACATTTTTGGCAAAACTGGGAACCGTCGGGGTTGATGTGGAGGCAGTCTGGGTTGAGACACTGGCTCATAATCAGGAGGGTTATTGATACCTGATTCTACATTACCATAAATGCCCAAAATTAACCCGCTTTTTCACAGACACCTGATTTATCACGGCTGGGAAAGTTGGGTTTCGCTGCGCTTCACCCAACCTACTAAAGCGCTACCCGAAAACCGACGTTGTAGTAGAGGTTGTCCGGGTCGGACCTGTAGCGGTAGGCACAACGGCAGCTTTCTGGATTGCCGTACCACGAACCGCCGCGCAGCACTCGGTGGTCTTTGCTTCCCAAAAACTTGACTAAATATTCAATAGGTTTTTGATAACGATTATCGTTCCCAACATCCCACACACGACCATCCGAAGGCGCACCATTGTAGCTGTCGTGCCAGGGGTCAGCGCACCATTCCCAAACGTTCCCGTGGATATCATACAAGCCAAATGCGTTGGCGTGTTGAAACTGACCGACGGGGGTGGTTTGTTCGCGGTAGGCTCCCTTGGGTCCTGAGCTATAGGTGTAGTCGCCACGGTAGTTGGCGAGGTCTGTCGTCAGGGTATCACCGACATGAAAGGGGCTAGTTGTTCCGGCGCGGGCTGCATATTCCCACTCGGCTTCACTGGGCAATCGGTAGGGTTTGCCGATTCTTTTCGAGAGGCGGGCGCACCACTCGATTACATCATACCATGAAACTTTTTCAACCGGAAGATTTAATCCTTTAAATCTTGAGGGGTCTGGGTTCAGGTCTCGTTGGAGTTTGGGGAAACTAGCCACTTGTCGCCATTGTGCTTGGGTAACCGGATATTTCCCCATTAGGAAGGGTTTAATCGTGACTCGGTGTTGGGGTCTTTCAGCATTAGAACTTCCAGCTTCACCACTCGGCGCACCCATAATAAAGGTTCCCCCCGGAATTAGCACCATCTCCAGAGTCACACCATTTCCCAGGTCTTCGATAATACATTCAGCCTGACCGGGACGGCGGTTAATTTCTTGTCCCTTTGAATTTACCGTAACGATGTCAAAGGAAAAAGAAGTCGTTTTTGGTCGGTAAAGGGGGGTGGGTTTCGGCGGTTCCAACAGCTTTAACCACTCCTCCATCGACTGAGGGCGCTGGGTTTTATTTAACGCCATCCCCGCCATAATCGCATCATTAATAGCATCGCTCACCGATGCCAAATCCTTGGGCGGCACCAACTCTTCCCGGTCTACCTTGCGGGAAAAACAGTCCCTCGGCAACTGCTTCGTTACGGCATAATAGAGAGATGCTGCCAGAGTGTAAATATCGACCGTGGGGGAGCGATCGCCTTTAATTAACTGTTCGTAGGGTGCAAAAGCCTTATTGCCAAAAATCTTGGAACTGGTGACACTGGGGACGACATTTCCAGCGATGCCAAAATCAATCAATACCGGCTGACGGTTACCTCGCAACATGATATTAACCGGGGTGGCATCCCGGTGAACAATACCAGCGCGATGCACCTGTGCCAAAGCCTGAGCCACCGGACAAATTAACTCCAGGGCGGTCGCTTCCGAAAGGGGGCCTTGTTCCTGCACCAGAGTATAGAGGTTTTTGCCCTCGATAAATTCCATTACCAGACAATGGGAGTCGGATTCTTCAAATAAGTCCTTGACGCGGACGATGTGGGGGTTGGGGTCCCTCTCCAGTTGGGCTAAAATTTGGGCTTCCCGGATGAAGCGTTGGACGTATTTGGCATAGTCGGGGTCATGTCGCAAAAAGGCATTGGGGGTTTTGATCACCACGGGGGCATTGAAGCCCCGATGCAGGGCTTTGTAGGTAATGCCGAACCCACCCTGTCCGAGGACAGTTTCGATGGTGAATTTGCCGTTTTGGAGTGAGTGTCCGTTGGGCCAGTACATTGTCCGGGTGTCAGTCGGTGAGGATGTCAATATTGTACACCCACCCAGGGCTATTTATTTAAAAATAGGGCGATTATGGTTGCGATCGCACCGAGAATGCCGGCAACAGTAGCAGCCAATTGAAGGGCGATCGGCAGACTATCCCATTGGGGAATTGGCGACCAGCGCCCGATTCCCAATTCCCGCAGAAATTCCGGTACACTCTGGGTGCGATCGCCCGGAATTAAAGCCATGGCATGAACGATCGCCTGATTAACCTTTTGGCTAATCTTGGGATTGTGCAAACGGGGGGGGGAGTCAAATGCACATCGGAATCGGTATCATGGCGATCTAAGGCACTTTCAGGTTTTTTTCCGGTCAGCAGCACATACAGGGTCGCCGCCAGGCTGTAAACGTCCGTCCAGGGTCCTTTGGGTTCCAGGTGGGAATACAATTCGAAGGGTGCAAAGCCATCAACGGTAATTTGTTGGGTGAGGGGATGATCGAAAGACCTCGCCAAGCCAAAATCAATTAAAATCGCCTCTTGTTTTCCGGCGCGAATCATAATATTTCCGGGTTTAAGATCTCGATGCAAAAGACCCCGTTGGTGGACGGAAATCAAAGCGGAACCAATTTGTTGAATATAGCCCAGGGCAATTTTTTCGGGAAGTTGAGGTTCTCCCCGCTGACCGAGACTGACCCCATCAATATAGTCCATGACGATACACGGATAGCGAGTATTGGCAAACCATCCCTCCCGCACCGCTTCGTCAAAAATTTCTCGCACTTTGACAATATGAGGATGTTGGCATTGGGAGAGTTTTAGGGCTTCATCATAAAATTTGGTCGCATATTTTTCCCGTTCCGAGGGCTTGAGATCTTTTAACATGGAAGCATCGGGATTCAGGGTTTTAATGGCAACATAGCCATTCGTCCGCACTTCCTTCGCGAGATAGGTGACGGAAAATCGCCCCTGTCCCAAAATGCGATCGACCATATAGTTCCCGTTGTTGAGTTTCTGTCCGTTTTGCCACAACATGATGGAATCGATAAAATATGGGCGTATTTTACCAAAATCCGCTGCTGCTTGGGTTGCCGAAACAGAAACCCGGTGGCTCACGGCTGGCTGGGAAGTTGGGTGAAGCGCAGCGAAACCCAACCTACTAAAGCGCTACCCGAAAACCGTTGTTGTAGAAGAGGAAGTCCGGGTCAGCCCCGTAGCGGTAGGCACAACGGCAGTTATCTGGATAGTCGTACCACGAACCGCCGCGCAGCACCCTTCTTTCTGTTTTTCCCAAAGAGTTGATAGCTATTCGTGAAGAGTTGATAGCTATTCGTAATTGATAACGATTATCGTTACCAACATCCCACACACGACCATCCGAAGGCGCACCATTGTAGCTGTCGTGCCAGGGGTCAGCGCACCATTCCCAAACGTTCCCGTGGATATCATACAAGCCAAAGGCGTTGGCGTGTTGAAACTGACCGACGGGGGTGGTTTGTTCGCGGTAGGCTCCCTTGGGTCCTGAGCTATAGGTGTGGTTGCCATCGTAGTTGGCGAGGTCCGTCGTCAGGGTATCACCGACATGAAAGGGGCTAGTAGTTCCGGCGCGGGCTGCATATTCCCACTCGGCTTCACTGGGCAATCGGTAGGGTTTGCCAATTCTTTTCGAGAGGCGATCGCACCACTCCATTACATCATACCAAAAAACTTTTTCAACCGGAAGATTTAATCCTTTAAAATATGAGGGGTCTAGGCTCAAGTCCCGTTGGAGTTTGGGGAAACTAGCCACTTGTCGCCATTGTGCTTGGGTAACCGGATATTTTCCCATGAGGAAGGGTTTAATCGTGACTCGGTGTTGGGGTCTTTCAGCGTATGAACTTCCAGCTTCACCACTCGGCGCACCCATGGTAAAGGTTCCCCCCGGAATTAGCACCATCTCCAGAGTCACCCCATTTCCCAGGTCTTCGATAATACATTCAGCCTGACCGCGACGGCGGTTAATTTCTCTGCCCTTTGAATTGACCGTAACGATGTCAAATTCAAACTTCTGGGTTACCGCTGGGGGAGTTGTATTGGTAATCTTTTTAGCAGTATTGGGAATGATGTTTTTAGGATTCTTTATGATAATCTGTTTCCCATAATATCGCTGTAAATCTGCCCATACTTCGGCTACAGATTGATAGCGTTTTTTAAATACTGTCTCAACCAAACGCTCTAAGATTTCGCCTAATTTATCACTCACCTGATTGCCATTTAAATGCTCACGCCACACCCATTGTGATTCTAAGGGGTCATATAAATATGACGGACTCACTTGGGTTAGCAGGTATAAACAAGTCACCCCTAAACTATATAAATCACTCCCATATTGAGGTTTTCCCATAGCCTGTTCCGGGGCGCAATATGCCGCCGAACCGATAACCGTTCCCGTGACGCTAAGAGATGTGCGCTGCACCTGTTTAGATGCTCCAAAATCCACTAGGACTAACTTGTTATCACTGGCTCGTCTAATGATGTTTTCCGGTTTAATATCCCGGTGAATCACTTTATGTTTGTGTACAAAATACAAAACTGGCAATAAATCCTTGAGCAGGGAACTGATTTTATTTTCCGTAAAAGCGCCTTTATCTAGCTCCTGTTCTAGGGTTTCCCCTTCGATAAATTCCTGAATTAAATATTGACGGTTATCAGCCGTAAAATAAGCCAACAGTTCCGGGATTTGGGAATGTTTGCCGAGGAGTTCTAAACGTTGGGCTTCTTGGTCGAATAATTGGGCGGCTTTTTCTAGGGTAGCGGTTCCTTGCGCCTGGGGAAGGAATTGCTTAATCACGCAGGGAGGTTGAGAAGGTTTGAAGTCATCCACTGCCAGAAATGTGCGTCCGAACCCGCCTTGTCCGAGGATGCTTTTAGCATAGTAGCGTTCTGCCAGTCGGAGTTTACTGCCACATTTTTGGCAAAACTGGGAA
>NZ_JBIMLI010000179.1:0-1398 GCF_051859755.1 Limnospira sp. | reverse complement strand
ATAATCAGGATGGTTATTGATACCTGATTCTACATTACCATAAATGCGGAAAATTAACCGGCTTTTTCACAGAAACCTGATTTATCACGGCTGGGGAAGTTGGGCCCGGCTGCGCTTCACCCAACCTACAATGGGAAAGTTGGGTTTCCCTGCGCTTCACCCAACCTACAATGGTACACTGGAGAAGTTGGGCCCGGCTGCGCTTCACCCAACCTACAATGGTACACTGGAGAAGTTGGGCCCGGCTGCGCTTCACCCAACCTACAATGGTAGGGGAAGTTGGGCCCGGCTGCGCTTCACCCAACCTACATATTCGCCTAACCTACAATGGGAATGGACAATTGACGACTAATTGGCGATAATCTAGTGGTGAACATTAATCCTCTGCTGGGAAAAGGCTTTTTATGCTTACCCTTGAAACTTTATTTGATGAAGGGTTTTATTTGGCACAAAATCAGGACGTTAAAGATGCGATCGCTAACGGGGTTTTTGAGACCGCCTTTGAGCATTTTTCTCGCTATGGACAATTTGAAGGACGAACACCTAACCCGATTTTTGATGGGGAATTTTATCTGGCACAAAATCCCGATATTCAGTCGGAAGTAGAGGCGGGAATTACCACTGCAGCGGCTCATTTTGTTAATATTGGACAAACGGACAACCTCAGCCCTAATCCCTTTTTTGACCCGGTTTTTTATCTACAACAAAATCCTTCAGTCGCTCAGGGAGTAGCTAACGGGGAATTTACGGCATTTGAGCATTTTTTCAAAATCGGACAATTTCAGGGGTTGAACCCTAGCGAGTCCTTTGATACGGAGTTTTATCGCGATCGCAATTTTGATGCTGTTCAGGGTATAGAAGAAGAGATAATTGGCAGCCTTTTTGAGCATTTTTTTCGGTTTGGTTCGCCGTTGGGGAGGTTGGGCGCACCCCCACAGTTCGGCGATGACCTCAGTAATGCGATCGCTTTAGATACTCTCTTGGGAAGTCGGACTATAGTTAACTCGGTTACGGATGATAACCCGGTCAATATTTATGAATTTATCATTCCCAATAATGGCAGTGAGTTTAGCCTATTTCTGCACGGTTTAAAAGCGGATGCTAATGTGGATTTAATCCAAGATTTTAATCAAAATCAAGCGGTTCAACCTGATGATATTATCGCCTCTTCAAATAACCCGGCTTTGGCTACAGAATCTATTGAGATTGACCTATTGCCACGGGGAACCTACTTTGTGCGGGTTTCTCAGTTTCAGGGGGAAACTATTTATGCCTTGGAATTGTCAGCCATTCCCCTGGATATTTGAACCCAAGGGGTAACTGTTAATTATTAATTATTAATTATTAATTATTAATTATTAACGGGGAACCTACTTTGTGCGGGTTTCTCAGTTTCAG
>NZ_JBIMLI010000178.1:0-7910 GCF_051859755.1 Limnospira sp. | reverse complement strand
CTGTTATCTTAACGGGTAATAGTGCTATCGTCGCATTGTCCGGGAACAACCGGAAAAATGTCGCGTAAATGTATCAGGTATTGCGAGATGGAAATGTTGACTCAATCTTCGCCCAAGATTTCCGCATTGACAGCAGATGATGTGGCTCAGTTAGCTTCCCGCTTGGAAGTGGATAATTACAGCAACGCATTTGAGGGATTGCAGGATTGGCATTTACTCAGAGCGATCGCTTTCCAGCGTCCAGAATTGGTTGAACCTTATATTCACTTATTGGATTTAGAAGCCTATGACGAAGCCTAAAGAATTCTAGGATACCCCAAAACCACAATTTCCCCAGGGTGGGACTATTATAGAAACCGGGTTTCTGGAAAAATCGGTTAGTGAGAAACCCGGTTTCTGCGCCTACCAAATATCACTAATACAGCTATTAGCTTTTATGTCCGACCGGCGACGTATTTTAATTGGGGTAACTGGTGGAATAGCCGCCTACAAAATTTGTGAGGTGGTTTCCACTTTGGCAAAATCGGGGGCGGAAGTTCGTACTATCGTCACGGACTCGGCTCAACAATTTATTACCCCCCTAACTTTAGCTACTTTATCGCGCGATCGCAGTTATAGCGATCGCGACTTTTGGCAGCCTACCCACGGTCGCCCCCTTCATATTCAGTTGGCACAATGGGCTGATATTTTCGTCATTGCACCCCTAACCGCCAATACCCTCAGTAAACTAGCCACCGGAATGGCGGATAACTTGCTCACTAATACGGTTTTGGCTTCCACCTGTCCGATTTTGTTGGTTCCAGCTATGAACCGGGAAATGTGGAAACAGCCAGCGGTGGCGCGAAATTGGCAACTACTTTTAACAGATAGTCGCTTTCACAGCATTACTCCCATTCCTGGTATTCTCGCCTGCGATACCCCTAATAATACCGACAGCCAATCAGTTGAGGTGTCAGCAGCCGGACGTATGGCAGAACCTCAACAAATATTAGCCCATATTTATTCCCTACTCCATACCCAAGGAAATCGAGATCTCGCTAATAAACAAGTCCTGATTTCCGCCGGGGGAACTCGCGAACATTTAGACCCGGTGCGGTTTATTGGTAATCCCGCTACTGGTAAAATGGGAATAGCGATCGCTCAAGCCGCAGTCCACCGAGGCGCACGGGTGACAATGGTACATGGTCCCATGAATAATCTGGAGATGGTGGAGACTCTATCAGAGGTTACCTTAGTTAGTGTGACTACCGCCCAGCAAATGTCCGAGGCAATGTTATCATTATTTCCCGCAGCCAACCTGACTATTATGGCGGCGGCGGTCGCTGATGTCCGACCTACGGCTTATCACCCGGAAAAGTTACCTAAGCGATCGCTTCCTCAACAACTAGACTTGGAAACAGTACCCGATATTGTCGCTCAATTGGCACAAAAAAAACGCCCCGACCAGCAGTTAGTTGGCTTTGCGGCGCAAACTGGAGATATTTTAGCCCCCGCTTGGGAAAAATTGCAGCGCAAAAACTTAGATGCGATCGTTGCTAACCCCATTGACCAACCTGGGGCGGGTTTTGGTAGCGACACCAACCAAGCTATCTTACTCGCGCGCCATGGCAGAAAACAGAACATCAGCGGATGCACTAAGTTACAATTAGCTCATCACCTGTTAGATTTCATTGATTTTTCACCAATAACCTAATAGCCGCGGGTTCTGCGATCGCCTTTATATTACAGATTCTTTATAACCCCCCCTGACCCGCCCATAGCTGGTCAGATATTTAACTAAAAGATAGCCCCGTCTCTTGAGATGAGAGCGGGGCGGTAACTTTCGGTTAAACTAGGTTAGGGCGCTAGGGCGCTAGGGCGTGACCGCGTAGCAGACTACCCACAGTTTTGGCTGTGATCTTCATTTGTACTAACGGGTTAGCCGGAACAACTGTCTTATACAGATAGCTGTCAAACGTCATCCGTTGTACATCGAGATCAGAACACATTTCTACAAATGCTTCCCGACTTGCATCAGAACGGTAGAATACCCGTTGCAGGACATCCAGCACTAGGTAGGTCATGCCATACTGTTTATCCCAGCGTTTCAGATACAGTTTCAAATCATCTTCAGTGGGGATACGCTGACCGGCGTTGGAAGTTTCCACAATGGTTTCAGCACACATACGACCAGACTTAGCCGCAAAATAGATACCTTCACCAGAAGACTTAGTTACGGTTCCGGCTGCATCTCCCACCAGGGCTACCCTTCCCACAACCCGACGAGGACGGGGATGTTCTGGAATTGGGTGAGCTTCCACTTTAATGATTTTACCACCTTCAATCCGATGGGCTGCGCGGGCACGGATTCCAGCTTGCAGCTTTTTGATCATGGCTTGGTTAACCTTCATGGTTCCGGTTCCTACCGCCACGTGATCATATTTCGGGAACACCCAAGCGTAAAAGTCCGGGGAAACATCATTCCCTACATACATTTCCGCCCGATCTTCGTAATAAGCCATTTTATCAGCCGGGATGCGAATCCGCTCTTGGAAGGCGATCGCATAATTATAATCCCCAGCGTCAATAGCCTTGGCTACACGGGAGTTAGCTCCATCAGCACCAATGACGAGATCTACTTTCAGGGTTTTGGCAGTTCCTACCGCATCACCACTAGAATGATCATTGTAGTGGATCGTGTAAGGTTCGCCACTGCTGGCGGGGATTTCTAATTTGTGAACAGTACCGTTGATTAGGTTAGCACCCAACGAAGCAGCACGGTCACGCATGAAACCGTCGAGGACCTCCCGACGACACATTCCGATATATTCGTTTTCATTTTCTAAATTGATATCCACCTCACGGTTAGAGGGGGAAATCATTTTCATTTTTCTGACCCGCCGATCAATGATTTCGGGTGGCAGGTCGAATTCACTTACCATACACAGAGGAATAGCACCACCACAGGGTTTGGCGTTATCCAGTTTGCGCTCGAATAAATAGGTTTCAATTCCAGCTTTTACTAGCGTTTCGGCTGCGGATGAACCCGCAGGACCAGATCCGACAACAGCAACCCGTAGAGTCAAAGGTCTTCTCCCAAAAATTTATCTCGTCAGTTACTAAGCCAAAATCCTAACACGAACTTGCAGCCTAGGGGGAGGTTTCTGTTCAGACTTGTGACGTATTGCAACACACCTTAACATAACTTTACAAAACTCCAACTTCATTCTCACTTACCGCTTTCATAGCCATGAGCAATAGTTAATTATACTTATTGGCTCTCCCCAACCTTACCCACAAGCATGGTGGGAATTGATGATTGACAGGAAAATCCGGTAGTATTGATAATGGCAGACTAAATTAATTATCCATCCCTAACTCAACCGTAAATAAGCCCAAACTATGCCTTGGAATAATCAGCAAAACTCAACCACAACGCCTACTCAACTAATTAATCAAATCTTAACTTCCGGGAAACTGACCTATCTCCAATATCTGGGATTAATCTCAATTATCTTGTCAGACACTCAGATTAATGATTTAGAACGCCATCAAATTAATCGCATTTTTGATTATGTGCAAAATGGTCGCCTGACTCTGATTCCCTAAAATTAATTTTGGTTATGAATACCCCCAGTCACGCAATTATTAATCTGGCTTTATTGGCAAATCCCAGCCAACCCGATGCTAATTTATTCATTGTTTTAGGAGGTATTTTACCAGATATTCCCATCTTTGTATTCTACGGTTGGGCAAAATTTATCGCCAAAATGCCAGAATCTCAAATCTGGTCAGATGCTTATAACTCTCAGCATATACAAAGGATTGTGGCTATTTTTCATTCTATCCCCTTGGCGATTTTAGCCTGGGCGATCGCCTTTAAGTTGGGATGGTTGATAGCTCAAGTTTTGTGTATAAGTATAATTTGGCATAACTTATTAGATTTGCCAGTTCATAACGATGATGCCCATCGCCATTTTTTCCCGCTCAGTAACTACCGTTTTATCAGCCCAATTTCCTACTGGGACCCCCGACATTATGGCTCCCTAGTGTCCCTAATGGAATTGCTGTTAGTATTATGGTCAAGCTATACAGTATTTTCCCAAGTGCGATCGCCCCTAGGTCAAACCCTAATCCTATTGGTTAACCTGCTCTATACAGGTGGCTACAGCTACCATATCCTTAAACGTACCAGAAAGCAGACTCACCACCCCATAAACCGAATCAAAACAGCTATACTAAAGAAGATAGCCCCATAATGAGAGCTTAAATTTTCCGATGAAAGCACAAGAGTTAATCCCCCTCAGCTTATTGATAATAACTGCGATCGCCCCCGTTTCCGCCCAAACCACCGAAACCACCGACAATAGCCGTGAGTCCCTCAGTTCAGTTAATCCTGTTGTAGTGGACCAACCAAAAGCGATCGCTCAAATTGACCAAGCCACATTGAGAAATGCTTGTGCTACCAAACGCTTTGACCTGCTACCAATTCCCTTTTCTGATGTATCCCCCGACCATTGGGCGTTTGAGGCGATAATGAACCTATACTACTGTATGTGTCCATCTACCAAATTCTAACTTTCTGGTAAAATTGATCACATCCTGACATTTAAACTTTTGTATTAGCCCCTCATCCGTTAACATAGATAAGTAATTTGTTTAACAGAAACTGGTTATTGATTGTGCTAAAGACCCTTCGAGCCGACTTTCGCATTATCTTCGATCGCGACCCTGCCGCTCGGAACTGGCTAGAAGTCATGTTCTGCTACCCCGGTCTGCAAGCGTTGCTATTTCACCGTCTCGCTCACTGGTTGTACTGTATCGGTTTACCCCTAATTCCCCGTCTGATATCTCACCTGTCCCGATTTATTACAGGCATTGAAATCCACCCAGGGGCTACCATAGGTCAAGGTGTCTTCATCGATCATGGTATGGGTGTAGTCATTGGAGAAACAGCCATTGTCGGAGACTTCTGCTTAATTTACCAAGGCGTAACCCTCGGCGGTACAGGTAAAGAAAGCGGTAAACGTCACCCCACCCTAGGGGAAAATGTAGTCGTCGGAGCCGGAGCCAAAGTTCTCGGTAATCTCCAAATTGGTAATAATGTTCGCATTGGTGCGGGTTCCGTAGTCTTGCGGGATGTTCCCTCTAACTGCACAGTAGTAGGGGTTCCTGGTCGCATTGTTTACCGCTCCGGTGTCAAAGTTAACCCCCTTGAACATGGCAGTTTACCTGACTCAGAAGCCGTAGTCATTCGGACTCTGCTAGATCGCATTGAAACCCTAGAGCAGCAAATGGAATCCCTACAGCAAGAACGGGTGGCGTTGGTGGAAAAAGTCCCTGTAGGAGCAGGTTTCCGCACCTATAACGGACAATATCAAACCTTAACTACCTCTGAAGGTACGCGCTCTAGCTGTCAGATTAAAAACAGAGCCATCCAAGAATTTTTAGACGGTTCTGGTATTTAAGGATTGACCGCCTTCCCTTTCCAAGTGCCATTACTTTGAGCATCATAAATTGTCCGATTCTGGGGCTCGCCGCGCAATTGTAAATGATCCACCCGCTCAGGTGTTAGCAGCAGGACCGAAAAATTGGGGGGTGGCTGTTGGGGAATGGGGTCGGGAGGGTCAAAATTAGCGTGGCCCGAGTCGCGCCGCTGTTGACCAGGATCCGGCCAGAAAAATTGACTTTTGGCTGCCTCTGATAACTCCTGCCAACTCTGATCACATAGATGCTCTGCGTACTCTACTATGGTTAACTGACCAGAGATGCGGAACTGTTCTCGGGTTTTCGGAAAATACCAGCAAGCCTCACCCCAAGGATTTTCGGCAATTTCTATCACCTTTTGGCTGCGGGTGTCCGTCACAAATTTAAGGCGATCGCCCTTAGTCATAAACCCCCTAAATACTACCGTCCGATTAGCCGGTCGTCCGTCCAGGCGAACCGTCGCTAACTGTAAATAACGGGAATAGGAAAGGCTACGGTTTCGGTGCATAGCCGCCACCAACGCTAATCTCCAGACAGGAGTTTTTATGATTGCCATGTTTGATTTGAAACCCATTACTGCTCTATCTACCCCCCACAATGGTTATCACTGGGAAGGCGGCGATCGCCGTTTTTTTGAAGGCTGGTATTATCGGGTCACTCTCCCCGAACCCCGTCAAACTTTCGCCTTCATGTACTCCATTGAAGACCCCAGCGGCGGACAACCCCACAGCGGCGGTGCTGCCCAAATTTTAGGACCAGATGACCAGTACCTCTGTCGGACTTTCCCTGATGTCAATAAATTCTGGGCATCTACCGACACCCTAGCTCTGGGTCATTGGGGAGACACTGACCTAAAATCTGCCCCCGGATATCTCGACTCTCAACTATTCGATCGCTTTATTCGTCAAGGATATCAGGGAACTGATACCCACCATCAAGGTCGCCTCAAAGATGGAACCCGTAACTGTAGTTGGGAATATACTATCACTCCCGTTTATGGGTGGGGACAACAACAGTCAACCGCTGGCTGGCTATCATTTCTGCCGATTTTTGAACCGGGATGGCAAATATTAATGGCTCACGGTTCGGCTACTGGCTGGATTGACTGGAATGGCACACTCTATCAGTTTACTAACGCCCCCGCTTACGGTGAGAAAAACTGGGGCGGCGCATTTCCTCGAAAGTGGTTTTGGGTTAACTGCAACTGTTTTGACCATATTCCTGATTTGGCTCTCACAGCAGGCGGCGGAAAGCGATCGGTATTGTGGTGGCTCGAATCCGTCGCTATGGTCGGTATTCACTATCGCGGTCAATTTTATGAGTTTGTCCCCTGGAATGCTCAAGTTCACTGGCAAATTGCACCCTGGGGAGATTGGCACATTCAAGCTGACAACGGACGGTTTCAAGTTTCCCTCCAGGCTACCACTACCTACCCCGGTACTCCTCTACGCGCCCCTACTCATCATGGCTTGCAATTCTGCTGTCGCGATACTATGAAAGGTGAAGTAACCCTACAACTCCGACAACAGGGACGCTTAATTCTGGAAGCCCATAGTTCCCTCTGTGGCCTGGAAACTGGAGGTGGTCCCTGGGATGAAACCTGGGTTCATTGATAGTTATGTTAAGTTTTGTAACAAAAAATTAAGCAATGTTAAAAAAAAATCATTTTTTGGGGGAGGGGGTAGCTTTTTGGGGAGACTCATGCTACTATTATAAAATAATGGGAATATTGACAGTTTTTTTATTTTGGCAACTATCCAATTATGTAAGAGTATGTCAATATAATACCAGAAATCCCCGGCTTTTGTCAACCCCTTGGGGCTAACTTGGCGGGCAAATTTTTTAAAATTGTCTAAAAAATCAACATATAAGCACAAGAATCTGTTACCATAGAGTAAATGACTGGGGCTGTGGCTCAGATGGATAGAGCAAGCGCCTCCTGAAGAATCGGGCACCATGTGGGGAAACCCCTTGTGTGAATGTGGTCAAACTCAAGGAAGCCTAAGTTTATGTGAACCATGAATAAGGTAATCTTGAGCCAAGCTCTAACCCCTACGGTTGGAGAAGGTGCAGAGACTGGTTTTGGGAGTTGGATTAAACGACTTCTTGAACATAACGGCCACCACCTAAGAGCATTCTATGAGTGCTTATGGTGAAGGGATAGTCCAGAGAGTGGGGAAACTCACACAAATCTGAAGCGCTAGGTCGCCGGTTCGAGTCCGGCCAGTCCCGTTGGAAATTAATCGCAGATGCTGATATGTAACTGCTGCGATCGCAGATAATAGTAGGTAGACCTAAAATTCTGGGGAGCCAGAATTTAATCCAAGATTTGCTTGACATCTTATGACAATAAGGTACAATACCCAAAAAGATTCGCAACTCAATAATGAGTATACGGTCAAACCCCAGACCATGCCAAATTTCCTTGACGACATACTCATCAA
>NZ_JBIMLI010000177.1:0-8015 GCF_051859755.1 Limnospira sp. | reverse complement strand
GGTTTCTTGACCACGATAGGGGCGGTGCGTCAGATGAACAAAATTGGCCGTTGACCCGATAGGTTATCCCTGTGACGCACCCTACGGCGGTGATAATTATTAATTATTAATTATTAATTATTAATTATTCATTGACGGGGTTTAGCTGTTAGCTGGTAGGGTTAGACCTATCGATAATCATTGATTGATGACAGATACAAATCAACTCACCCACCAATTGAGCAGTAATGGTATGATTATGTCGTCTCCCATCAAACCTTCTATCCACAGATGACGATTCACGCCACAGCTATAATTGAACCGGGTGCAACATTAGGCGAGAATGTAACAATTGGACCACTTAGCTATATTCAAGCGGGGGTGACAATTGGCGACCACTGCACGATCGCATCCCATGTTACCATTCTATGTGGAACTACCCTAGGCGATCGCACCCAAGTTCATGCCGGGGCGGTATTGGGGGACACACCCCAAGATTTAGCATTCTTAGACGAACCATCCTCAGTCAAAATAGGTAATAATTGTGTAATCCGTGAAGGTGTAACTATCCATCGCGGCACTAAGGCAGGTTCAATGACCCTGGTGGGTAATGATTGCCTATTGATGGCTAACTCCCATATAGGTCATAATGTGAAGGTAGGCGATCGCGTGATTATTGCCAATGGAGCCTTATTAGCTGGATATGCCCAAGTAGGCGATCGGGCTTTTATCAGCGGTAACTGTCTCATTCACCAGTTTACCAGAGTTGGGCGATTAGCCATGATGTCTGGCGGCTGTGCTATCCAAAAAGATGTTCCCCCCTTCTGTATCACCCGCAGCCTCAGCACTAATACCGTTATGGGTTTGAATGTGGTCGGACTGCGACGGTCTGGCTTCAACGAAGGACAGCGCCGGGAACTTCAGCAAGCCTTTAAAATCCTGTATAGGTCAAATCTCAATATTTCTCAAGCTCTGGAAAAACTAGAATCTGAGTTTACCTCAGAATTAGTCCGGGAATTGTGCGAATTTATCCGCACCTCCGAGAGAGGATTATGCAAATTTATTAAATAAAATTCAGTAATTGCGATAAAATAACAACTGGAGATTCTCGAGTTTCTAACATTTTGGACAGTAGGGCTATGCAATCAGCAGTCAATCCCCATCCCGAAAAGACCATGGACGAACCCCAAGCCGCTTTACCTGTGACAATTATTACCGGTTTTCTCGGTAGCGGTAAAACTACCCTTCTTAACTACATACTCTCCAACCAACAAGGCTTAAAAACGGCGGTTTTGGTTAATGAGTTTGGCGAAGTCGGAATTGATAACGAGTTAATTGTGGCTACCGACTCAGATAATACTATGGTAGAACTAAGCAATGGTTGTGTTTGTTGTACCATTAATGAAGATTTAGTGAACGCAGTTTACAAAGTCCTGGAACGCCCCGAAAAAGTCGATTATATCGTAGTTGAAACTACGGGTTTGGCTGACCCGCTACCGGTGGCTTTGACATTTCTGGGGACGGAATTAAGAGACATGACTCGCCTCGATTCCATTGTCACTATGGTAGACTGTGAAAACTTTAGTTTGGATTTGTTTAATAGCCAAGCGGCGGAGAGTCAAATCGCCTATGGGGATATTATTATCCTCAATAAAACTGATTTGGTAGATGAGGCTGATGTGGATCTGCTAGAAGTTCGCCTCCGAGACATGAAAAAAGATGCTCGAATCCTCAGAACTAAACGTTCTCAAGTTCCCCTTCCTTTGATTCTCAGTGTGGGTTTATTTGAGTCTGACAAGTATTTCCAACACAGGGAAGAATCAGACCATCATCACCATGACCATGACCATGAACACGAACATCATCACCACCATGACCATGACCATGACCATGACCATGAACACGAACATCATCACCACCATGACCATCATTCTAACCACCTAGAAAATGATGGGTTTACTTCGATTTCCTTTGAGAGCGATCGCCCCCTATCCCTGCGGAAATTCCAATATTTTTTAGACAATCAATTACCAGCTAATATATTTCGCGCTAAAGGAATTCTCTGGTTTGATGAAAGTCCGAAACGTCATATTTTCCACCTCAGCGGTAAGCGATTTTCCATTGATGATGATGAGTGGAAAGGTTCCCCAAAAACCCAACTGGTGTTAATTGGTCAAAACCTAGATAAACCCACCCTAAAATCTCAGGTTGAAAATTGTTTCTGTAAACCTTCCCCAACTCGCGGTCAAGGCTTTTCGAGGTAGTTAGATGGTAGTGGCAACCTTCTATGGTTGCCTACCCTCTCAGTCAAATTAAGCAATCAGTAACCTATGCGAGTTGTTATCCAAAGAGTTAAATCTTCACAGGTCACAGTTAATGGTCAAATTATTGGTAAAATTAATCAAGGACTAAATCTGCTGGTGGGTATTTCAGCGACGGATACAGAAGCAGAACTAGACTGGATGGCTAGAAAATGTCTGGATTTGCGATTATTTCCCGACCCGGATAATCATAGCGGACGTTGGGATAAATCCGTGCAAGATATTGGAGGAGAATTATTAGTTGTGAGTCAGTTTACCCTCTACGGAGATTGTCGCAAGGGCCGCCGTCCATCCTTTGAGCGTTCAGCGGCTCCAGAAGCTGCCGAAAAGTTATATCAGTTATTTATTGAAAAGCTCCGAATAAGTGGGTTAAAAGTCGCCACAGGTGAGTTTGGAGCGATGATGAATGTGTATATTGAAAATGATGGTCCTGTAACCCTGTTATTAGAACGGGAAGCTGATAACTAGATGATTCTCTCATAGTTGTTTCAAGTTTAACATAAGATTCTCTGTTTGAGCAAGTTCTCAGCAATGATGCTTTCCACTGGCTTAGAAAAATAGTAACCTTGTCCTTGGTCACAGCCTAAACTGCGAAGTTTAGCGAGTTGTTCGGCGGTTTCTATACCTTCCGCAACTACGCTAATTTGCAATTGATGAGCGAGGGTGATAATGGCATCAACAATTTGTAGGTTTTCGTTAGGTGTGCCAATACAAGTAATAAATGAACGGTCAATTTTTAAAGTGTTAACGGGAAACCTATGTAAATAACTTAGGGAGGAATAACCGGTGCCAAAGTCATCCAAACTCAAATGGATATTGCGATGAGTAAGCTGTTGTAAAAGTTGTCTAGCAGCTTCGGGATTTTCGACGATCGCCGTTTCGGTTATTTCCAGCTTTAGGTAACAACTTTGAAAGTTATTTTTAACCAGAATACGGTCGATTTCTTCAATCAAATAAGGCTGAGTAAACTGCTTAACTGACAAATTAACACTCATCCGAAACCCGTGAGTAATCAACCCTTTTTTTTGCCACTCATTTAACTGTTTAACCGCCTGGTCTAAAACCCATAAACCAATAGGAATAATTAACCCAGTATCTTCAGCTATGGGAATAAATTCGGCGGGGGAAATTATGCCATGTTCGGGATGATGCCAACGCAAAAGGGCCTCAAAGCCTATGACGGAGCCATCTGCGAGTTCAATAATAGGCTGATAGTTGAGGACAAACTGATTATTTTCTATTGCTAATCGCAGTTCATTTTCTAGTTGAAATCTGCGATGAGCATCATCGTGCATTGTGCCATCAAAAACCCGATAGCAGCCGCGACCTTGACTTTTTGCCTTATACATAGCAATATCAGCATCCCGCAAGATTTGTTCGGGTTCTGTGTATTCTGATGTACCGATAACAATACCAATACTAGCCTCTAAAAACAAGTCTTGATCATCTAGTTGAAACGGCCAAGTTAAGGCTTTTTGTAGGCGTTTAGCAATATTGGTAACGGCTTGGGGACTCTCAATATTTTCCAGTAAAATTGTAAATTCATCTCCTCCAAATCTCGCCAAATTAGTGGGAGACATTTTTAAGGTTAATTGCAACCTTCTGGCTAAGGAAATTAAAAGGCGATCGCCAGTTAAATGTCCGAGGGAATCATTAACGACCTTAAAGCGATCGCAATCCAAAAATAACACCGCAAAGCGATAATCTGGATTTTGTTTAGTTTGGGATATCGCTTGCATCAATTTATCCATAAAAAACACACGATTAGGTAAACCCGTTAGTGCATCATGGGAAGCCATGTGTAGCAGCTTACTTTGTGTTTGTTGGTGATGAAGAATCTCCCTCTCTAAAAGACTATTCATTTTTTTTAACTCTTCATTAGCGGACTCTAGTTCTTCAGTTCGTTGTAGAACCCGCTGTTCCAGTTCAGAATTAAGGCGCTGAATTTGCTTCTGAGCCTGTTTGAGAGCAATCTGATTTTCAATGCGAGCAATAACCTCCTCAATATGAAAGGGTTTAGTAATATAATCAACCCCGCCGACCTCAAAGGCTTGAACCTTATCAAAAACCTCATTAAAAGCACTAATAAAAATTACCGGGATTCCCCGTGTGTTTGGTTCAGATTGCAGTTGTTTACAAACATCATAGCCACTGATTCCCGGCATATTAATATCCAGCAAAATCAAGTCTGGAGGACTAGCTTTTGCTCCCATTAGTACCATTTCCCCGCTAATTGCACGCCGGACTTGATGACCGCGTTCTTCTAACAAATTTGTCAAAAGATTAAGGGTTTCCAGAAAGTCATCAACTATTAATATATGACCAGGAATAATATTCACCTCATCAGATTTCATAACTTCAATGCCGATTGGGTCAAACTAAGAATCATATCAAACCGCACCCTTTCAACCAAATCAATTAAACTCTGCTTCAATGCCAGTTGGTCTTCGGAAATCTCTTCAAGAAGTTGTAGAACTAGCTTATCATCTAATTCAGTAGCTGCCTGGTGAAGTTGCACAACCCAGTCTGTTGGCATCACCATCAAACAATTCGCCTCTAAGGGCTGATGTTGAACCACACGCGTAGGTTGAGAGCTTATCTGTTTTTCATAAATATAGCGAACACCTAGATGTTTAGCCATTTTCTCAAACAAAATCTGTTCTTCAAAAGGTTTGCGGACAAAATCATCACATCCAGCGGAGAGGACAACTTCACGTTCTTCCTCAAAGGCGCTGGCGGTGAGAGCAATAATCACGGTGGCTTGACCCTTTAAATGGGATTTAATTCGTTTAGTGGCTTCGTAGCCGTCCATAACTGGCATTCGCATATCCATCCAAATTAGATGAGGTTCCCATTGATTCCAGATGGCGATCGCTTCTTGGCCGTTTTCAGCTTCCAGTACCTCAAACCCTACAGGAATGAGGAATTTAACCAAAAGCTGTTGGTTACTTTCGCGGTCATCGACCACCAAAATCCGATATTTCGGTTGATTCGGAGCCAAGGAAACAATCTTTTGAGCCAGGAGTTGACTGCTTGATATTTCTTCTGGGTATCCTAAATTTACCTTGATATTAAATTTAAACACACTACCGACCCCTCGTGTACTAGATACGGAAATATCACCCCCCATTAACTGGAAAAATTCCTGACTAATCGGTAAACCTAAGCCAGTTCCTTGCTGATATTTTCGGCCAGTTTCCGTCTGTATAAATGGCTCAAAAAGCTGGTCTATATCTTCGGGTGCAATACCGGGTCCGGTGTCTTCTACTGTGAACTGTAAAACCATCTCCGCTTCCTGTTGGTTATCAATTTGGCTAGGTGGGTCAATAACTTCGCTGTGGAGAGTCACAGAGCCACTTTCCGTAAACTTCACGGCATTTCCGATTAAGTTAATTAGCACTTGTCGCAGTTTCCTTTCATCAGTTTTGATATAATGGGGGAGAGTCTGCGATCGCACAAAAATTAATTTTAATCCCTCCGCTGCGGCTCTGATAGAGAACATCTCCTCTAAAGAATCTAGTAAACTCCACAGGTCAAAGTTATTCTGATTAAGGGAGATTTGACCAGCCTCAATTTTCGACATATCTAAGACATCATTAATTAGTTGCAGCAGATGTTACCCACTGCGTTGAATAATGCACAGATGCTCTCTAAAATTATTCGGGTTATGGTTATTTTCTAAGCTAATTTGGCGCAGCATCAGTTGAGTAAAACCAAGAATTGCATTTAATGGGGTTCGCAGTTCGTGGCTCATGTGAGCCAAAAATTGGCTCTTAGCTTGATTGGCAACTTCGGCGTTTTCCTTGGCTTTTCGGAGTTCTGCTGTCCGTTGTTCGACACGAATTTCTAGGGTTTCAAATAATTCTTGTAGCTGGCTGCTCATCTGGTTAAAAGTTTGGGATAATTTCTTGACCTCTCTGATTTTTTTAATATCGACTCGATGGTTGAATTCTCCATTGGCGATCGCTTCACTAGCTTTAATCAATTGTAAAATCGGTTCTGCGACCCAACGGGAAGTGTAAACACCAAGGAAAATTGCCACAATTAAAGTTAATAAACATAACAACAACGTTTAACGAGCGTTACTGTGAATCCTCTCCATAAAATTCGACTCAGGAATTACCACGACAATTAACAAATCTAAACCTAGATTATCCTGATATGGTAAAACATGTAAAAAGTAGCGATCCTGATGTATTATTAACCTTTTGTTAAAACTTTAATTAATATTAAATAAACTACCACAATTACCAATTAAAAAACTATAAACTTCTCGGCTTAAATTATCTTGGCTAGAATCAATATATATTCGGGATGCTTGTTTATTTTAAATATGAAATGGCTGTGCCATTGTAGAACTAGCTACCACTAATCCAGACCTTTCTACAATCAAAATTCTACTATAATTACAAACATCTAACGATTGCAAAAAATCACTAATTTTGTCCAAAAAAAAGTTGCTGACAAATACCCCAATTATTTATTTGCCCTTGAGGATTCCTCACGGCTACACTAGCAGCTAAAGCCATTTTCGGATAGGCATGATAGGAAAAAATATCCCCCCACACCCCATGCCCAGAGGCGATCGCCGCCTGATACCATGTCCGACTTTTCACCGGAAAATCAGGTTTTTCATTGACCATTACCAGAGGATTTCCTGATTCATCCAAGCTAAAAAATTGAATGTTGCCATTAGTTTTTTCTCCGGCAATCATTAAGTGAGGTTGTTTACCGTCAATGCGTGCCAACCCGACAAATTCACCAGTGTCACTGCCCCAAAAAATCGAGTCAATTAAATCAAAATGCTCTAATTGGCTCCTAAACAATTTTTGCATTTGTTGACCATCTTGCCAATCCAAGTTATTGGATAATACCTGATCGCGATTAAGTTGATTAATCAAATTCGGAGTCATCAAGAACTGATCAAGTTGATCCTCAATCCGATTAGTAATTTCATCCTGAAGCTGATTGACGGCTTCATTAACAGCTTGATCGCCATTACTCCAGGACAGCCACCCAGTTAAGCCAACAGCGACAAAAATCTGAGTGACAAAAGGAACAATCAGAAAAAACTGTAGTGGCAAATGGTCAAAAAAATTACGGAACACTTTGAATGGTTCTCCCCAAATACCAATGCTCATGACCAAGCAGGTTAACTGCTGCGGCTCTGCTCAGGCATCAAGTCAACTTAAAACTAGGAATAAATACTAAGGATGCTTGACTACTGCTATTGTATCAAAATTCACCGGAAATGGTTTAAATTCAACAAGTAATCTTGTATAATGTCTGGTATGTAACTGAACCAGAAAAATGTGGATTGTTGTTTTAATGAATGTCACCATTGCCATAGGCTGTTTTTCTTTGGCCAGACGGACTTGGAGACTTCATTATAGACTAGAACGCCTAGAACGCCGGATACTTTTACTAGACCGACGGGTAAATACGGTTCTGCAACAGACGACCCATGTTTTTGAAAAGCAACAGGTCGTCAGTTCTAATCTGAAACAGCGATATTCGCGTCTTGAGGTCCAAATCCAACAGCTTCAGAAAATATTAACCCTGGTAAATTTGGGCCTAAGCCTGTGGCGGTGGCAACGACGGAGGAGACCTGCTCAGTAGTATCTAAATTTTCTTTCGTTGTTATGGTCGAAAGGGAAGTCACCTTCGCCAACTCCAATTCCAAACCGTGCTTGATACTTTCACATCACACGGCTC
>NZ_JBIMLI010000176.1:0-8181 GCF_051859755.1 Limnospira sp. | reverse complement strand
GCCGTGTGATGGGAAACTATCAAGCACGGTTCTGAATGGGAGAGGGTGAAGGTGACTTCACTCTCGACCCCTAACCCTATAAGGGGAAAGGATGTGACTGAAAGCCAATGCCCAATGGTAATGGTTGGGATATGCCCACTAGTCACGGTGTGGATATAGAGACTGCGATAAGTAAGAGTGCTTATGACTTGAGCGAGTTTAAAGACTACGTGTTGTATATAGCTCCCAAAGTTGAAGTCACAAAGCAGGGGTTGTAGCCTGTTCCTATTGACAATAGGGTGTTCACATCAGGAGCCGTGTGCTGAGAAACTCGCATGCACGGTTTTGAATTGGAGTTGGGGAAGGTGACTTCCCTTTCGACCATAACAGGATTGGCAAAGAGGAGCTGCGGACAAACGGTCATGGATACGAGTCCATATGGGGTAGCGCCAATTACCCCATATAACCCACGCCAATTGGCGGTATTCCAAGCTGATGAGGCGCACAAAGCGGCAATAAAATCAGGGGGAGATGCTGTAGGGGCGGGTTCCGCAGTCAGCCATAATTCCCACAAGTCAGCTTTAAAAACCCGCCCCCGGTCTGTGCGCGAAGAAAGTTGTAGGGGCGGGTTCCGCAGTCAGCCATAATTCCCACAAGTCAGCTTTAAAAACCCGCCCCCGATTTCCAAAAGATAATTGGAAAAAGGGGACATTTTATCCGACACAGACCCAGGGATTAAGGTTCAAGGCAAGTGAGCCAATTATCGACAAGATGCACTCGCGACACCTTGGTACTAGATAGAGGGCGCTGGTTTATCTGTTACGTCATAGATGCGCCTATGCGCCAACCACTTTACACGCACGCAGAGCATCGCCCTTGACCCAGGGGTAAGGACATTTATAACTGGGTTTTACGGGCAAGAAATTTGGGAAATTGGCAAGTCGGACCTATGACGTATTTATCGACTGGCTACCCACCTCGATAGGTTAATGTCTCGAATCGGTCTATCCAAGGGACGCCAATTGAAGTGGCTACGGCACTGTCTGCGAAAAGCTGCACAAAAGATTCGGGTGAAAATTCGTGACCTGGTTTCGGAGCTGCACAAGAAAGCAGCTAACTATCTATGCAGCAAGTACAAAGTCATATTTTTGCCTACATTTGAGGTCAAAAATATGGTCAAACGAGGCAAGCGACGGCTGTCAACTAAGACAGCACGGAAAATGGTTACATGGTCTCATTACCGTTTTAAGCAAACATTGAAGCATCAAGCGGCTAAATATGGCTGTGTGTAGGGGCGGGTTCTGCGATCAGCCCCCACTAAGAAGAATCAGCTTTGTAAACCCGCCCCCGGATGTGACGGAAGAGTACACCAGTAAAACCTGCTCCAAGTGTGGCCACATTCACACAAAGCTAAGAGGCAACAAACAATTTGTTTGTCCCGACTGCAGTCACGCTATTGGGCGTGATGTCAATGGCGCTTTCAACATTTTGCCCTTGGCTTTGAGAGATACCTCCGCCAATGGCGCGATAACTTCATTCCAGATTGTGCCATACTCAGAAACTTCCAGCAATTGCTAGATTTTTCCGGGTTAAATGTATCTGTTTCAAGATAGTTGATATGATAAAACTTGTCCTACGGTGGCAGCTTCTGACTAACTTCGGAACTTTAATTTAATGTTTAACATCGAAAACCTGCGAGTAGCTTATCCCAGTCAGAATAAATCACCCTCTTGGGTCGTAGATGATGTTTCCCTAACCCTCAAACCGGGGGAACGTCTGGGACTTGTCGGTGAGTCTGGCTGTGGTAAGTCTACTTTGGGACGCGCTGCTATGCGTCTACTTCCAGAGTCTAGTCTTATTCAAGGTCGAGTCACATTTGGCGGAAAATCGGTTTTTGACCTTAACGAGAAGGAATTGCGACAGTTTCGGGGGGAGGCGATCGCCTTAGTGTTTCAAGACCCCATGACCCGCCTTGATCCACTGATGACTATTGGGGAACATTGCATTGAAACCCTAAAAGCTCATGAGCCACAATTGTCCAGGTCTCAGGCGAAAGAAAGGGCGATCGCTACTTTAGCAGCCGTCCAAATTCAACCGGAACGCTGGTCTCAATACCCTCACGAGTTTAGTGGTGGAATGCGTCAACGGGTGGCGATCGCATTAGCCCTATTGTTAAACCCAAAGTTAATTGTAGCTGATGAACCTACCACCAGTTTAGATGTGACAGTATCAGCGCAAATTTTGCAGGAACTCACCCGGCTATGTCGTGAACGCGGAACTGCTATCCTATTAATTTCCCATGATTTAGCCATGGTGGGAGAGTATTGCGATCGCATTGCGGTTATGTATCAAGGTAAAATTGTCGAACTCGGAGATAGCCGCACCGTTCTACAATACCCCCAACATCAATATACGCGATCGCTCCTAGAATCTGCTCTCCACGTTCATGGAACTTCCCAACAGCCACCAGAACCCAATACTCCCCAAGAACAGACACAGACTAACCCACCACCACCACTTCTCCAAATTGAAAATCTCCAACAGCATTATAGTTTAGAATCCGGCATAATTCAGCAAATATTCACCAAACAAAAGCAATTAATCAAAGCCGTTGATGGCGTGAGTTTCGAGTTATCTCCTGGTGAAATTTTCGGGTTGGTAGGAGAGTCTGGCTGCGGTAAAAGTACCCTTTCCCGCACCATTTTACAGTTAGTTCGCGCCACCGCTGGTACAGTGAAATTTGAGGGTCAAGATTTAACGGCTATGTCAGTGCGACAAGTGCGCTCACAGCGTCGCGATATCCAAATGATATTTCAAGATCCTAACGCTTGTTTAAATCCCATGATGACCATTGGTCGAGCTATTGCTGACCCCCTATTAATTCATAAAATGGCAAAACTACCCCAGGCGAAACGTTGGGTATTAGAAATGCTCGATCGCGTGGGTTTGACTCCGGTAGAGGACTATTATAACCGCTATCCCAAACAACTCTCAGGAGGACAACAGCAACGGGTAGCCATTGCTCGTGCTTTAATTACTCGCCCTAAATTGGTAATCTGTGATGAGCCTGTTAGTATGCTTGATGCTAGTGTTCAGGCTCAAGTATTACAGTTAATGTTAGACCTCAAGCGAGACTTTAATCTTACCTATTTATTTATTACCCACGATTTATGGGTGGCTAGATTTTTGTGCGATCGCATTGCGGTTATGAACGCTGGTAAAATTGTGGAAATAGGAAACACTGAGCAGATTTTTAAACATCCTCAGCATCCCTACACCCAAACCCTTCTCAGCGCCGCCCCTTTGCTCACCAAAATGGTAATTTAGCTACAATACTAAACATCTACTTGACTATCTTTTCCGCTGCGTCTAACTCTTCCGAAATTAGCTTTAATGCTGTCATGGGGTTATTCGCTTCAGTAATAGGTCGTCCAATTACTAAATAATTAGCACCCGCTTTCAATGCTTCCGAAGGAGTGAGCGATCGCTTTTGATCACCTTTAGATGCCCAACTCGGACGCACCCCAGGACACACCAACAGAAAATCATCCCCGCAAGTCCGCCGTAGTTGTGCCACTTCCTGCGGCGAACACACCGCCCCCGCTAAACCGCACTCTTGCCCTAATAATGCCATCTGTAAGGCATACTCTGGCAGTTCCAGGGGAATTTTGAGGTCAAAGGCTAATTCCCTGGCGTTAAGGCTCGTTAACAGGCTAATGGCGATTAATTTAGGTACGGGTACACCCGCCTCATTCGCTCCCATTTCCGCCGCCGACTGAGCAGCTTTTAGGGCGACTTTTCCAGCGGTGGCGTGAATAGTAATTAAGTCTACACCATAGCGAGCGGCGGCGCGACAGGCTCCGGCTACGGTATTGGGTATATCATGGAATTTCAGATCCAAAAATATCCGCTTATTGCGCTGTTTGAGTTGTTTTAAAATTTGCGGACCACAACTGACAAACAGTTCTAAACCCACTTTCCAAAATGTGACTTGTGGCAGGGTTTCAATCAATGCGATCGCATCAGCTTGACTGGAAACATCTAGGGGAACAATAACTTTATCTATGGTCATGGTTGGTATATTTTCCAATTTTTACAGTCAATATAAGCCGGGTAAAACCGGAAATTTATTGATGATAAATTATCCCGATTACACCCCAAGTTAATCAATGATAGGCAACCCATTTACACTAGCCGGATAAATTTCTTTTTCCCAACTTGTAAAACTCGCCCTTTCAGTTCTTCAGCAGAAGCCACAACTAAATTAGGATCCTCAATGCGATCGCCATCTATTTTCACAGCACCTCCCGCAATTTGTCGCCTCGCCTCGCTGCCACTTTTACACAGTCCACTAGCCGAAAGAATATAGAATAACTTAGCCGGAAACTCCACCTCTGACAGAGAAAATTCCGGTACAGCCTCAGCCCTAGTTGCATCTCCTTGCACCAAATTTACAGCCGCTTTTTGCGCCGCCAAAGCCGCCGCTTCTCCGTGGTATTGAGTGACTATATCCAAGGCGAGTAACTTTTGGCGATCGCGAGGATTTTCCGGCAATTCTGCCAATGGGTAATCAGTGAGCAACTCAAAATATTGTGCAATCAAACCATCAGGAACCTTCTCCAATTTGGAGTACATAGTCAAAGGGTCTTCCGACAGTCCCACATAATTACCCAGGGACTTAGACATTTTCTGCACCCCATCAGTACCAATCAAAATAGGCATTAGTAAACCGAACTGTGGTGTTTGTCCAAAATAGCGCTGTAAATCTCTTCCCACAGCCAGATTAAACTTTTGATCCGTTCCTCCCAACTCCACATCAGCCTCAACTGCCACCGAATCATAACCCTGCATTAACGGATAGAGAAACTCATGCAAATATATTGGATTTTCCTGTTCAAACCTCAGCGAAAACCCTTCCTTAGCCAACATTTGTCCCACCGTCATCCGCGACAGCAAATCCAAAGTTTTAGCCAGATCCAACTTAGATAACCATTCCGAGTTACGACGAATTTCCAAACGTCCCGGGGTATCAAAATCTAAAATCGGGCGCAGTTGTTCGAGATAAGTTTGGGCATTTTGTTCTACTTGCTCAGGAGTTAGCTGACGACGAACCTCCGATTTGCCAGTAGGATCACCAATGCGGGCAGTAAAATCGCCAATAATGAGAACCGCCGTATGTCCTGCGTCCTGGAAAGCCCGCAACTTCCGAAAAATGATACTATGTCCTAGGTGAATATCCGAGCCAGTCGGGTCGATACCTAACTTAATCCTAAGAGGGCGGGTACTGAGAGCCAACCGCTGACCCAAATTTTCCTCTGGGTTTTCAGAATTAGGCAATTCCGGGAAAATATCAGTAACCCCCCGGCGCAGTCTCGGAAAATTTTGTAAAGAAACTCCCGCAGAAGTCTCTAGGGCTGGTTGACTCACAATCATAAAAAATCGAAACTTGAGCAAATGTTAGGTTAGGATACCTCAGATCATCCTATCATTTCCCTGTGCCGTTCAAACAAAAATCAACAATCATGTTAGGGGCAGGTTCTACTGTCAATTCTCGATTCCCAGGGATTCCCAGGGGCGATCGCACCGACGAGCCATAACCCCACCAGAAAATCAATTTCCCTCTGTTCTCAACTGCAACTGCGGTTAACCCTGTGCCACAATTAGCAACAGATATCAGCTAAGGGACACTCACCTCATGGCTCATTCAACTCAGTCACCATCTCCCGAAAATCTCCCCCCCAAGCCCACAGTTCCGGTGCGCGCGAGACAACGACAATCGACCAATGTTTCCCCCAGTAACTCCATTAAAGATATGGTTAAGGATGCCTTTGTTAAAAAAGCCTCCGATATTCATATTCGAGTCGGACATACTACCCGATATAGGATACAGGGGGAAATGGTTAGAATTAAAGACCAAGTCAAAGTCACCCCAGAAATATTTGAGCAGTATCTCAGTGAGATTCTCACCCCACACCAAAGGCAACAATTTGCCGAAATGAAAGAACTCGACACCGCCATTTTTTATCCTGGTATAGTCCGATGTCGGGTTAATTGCTTTGAATCTCTGACCGGGGGAGCCATGGTGCTGCGACTAATTAACTTAAAAATTCCTAGTATCGATGAATTGAGATTACCAGAAGTTCTCAAAAATATTATTAGCTATCCCCAGGGGTTAATTTTAGTCACAGGTCCAACGGGTTCAGGTAAATCTACCACCCTCGCCGCCATGTTACGTTATCTCAATGAAAACGCTCGCAAGCACATTGTCACCATTGAAGACCCCATTGAATTTGTCCATGCTTCCCGACAATGCTTAATCTCTCAAAGGGAAGTCGGATTACATACCCTAGAATTTCATCATGCCCTCCGTGCCGTTTTGCGGGAAGACCCAGATGTTATTCTAATTGGGGAAATGCGCGATCGCACCACAGTTAATACTGCCCTCCAAGCATCCCAAACCGGGCACCTAGTCTTGGGAACCGTCCACACTCACAACGCCATTAACTCAGTCAACCGACTGTTAAACCTCTACAACGTAGACGAACAGGCAGCCGTCAGGATTCAGATCTGTGATTCCCTAGTCGCCGTAATTGCTCAATTATTAATCCCCACAGTCGATAACAAAAGGGCTGCAGTTCACGATATCCTAGTTAATACCCCAGCCATGAAAGACTATCTACTCAAAGGCGACGAGGAAAGTGCAACTCACCTCATGGAAAATGACACCTATGAAGGAATGCAACTGATTAACCAGGCGATTTTTGAACAAGTTACCCTAGGACGCATTACCATGGAAGAAGCCGAAAAGTCCTCCCCCGATGCGGCCGATTTAGATCGCCGATTCCGTATGGCTGGGCTTGACTCTTCCGGGGTAGCCCGGGAATTCCGTAAGGGAAAAAGTTTGTTTTAACCATCAAACAGTTTAAGGTAATCTCTGGTAAGACTTCAAGATAACCATAATCTATTGTGATTGCTATATATCCAGGCAGTTTTGACCCAGTTACCTTTGGACATATTGATATAATTGAGCGAGGTTCCCATCTATTTGAATGGGTGATTGTGGCCGTCCTACGCAACCCTAGCAAGACTCCCCTGTTTACAGTCGAACAACGCCTGATTCAAATTCGGCAATCTATCTCCCATTTGGATAATGTCGAGGTTGCCAGTTTTGAGGGTCTCACCGTAGACTATGCCAAACTGAGAAAGGCACAAGTGCTATTGCGCGGCTTGCGAGTCCTGTCTGATTTTGAGATGGAACTGCAAATGGCTCACACTAATAAAACCCTGTCTGATACAATCGAGACAGTTTTCTTGGCAACCTCCAACGAATATAGCTTTTTATCAAGCAGTGTCGTTAAGGAGATCGCCAAGTTTGGCGGTTCAGTCGATCATCTTGTTCCCAACCACGTCGCTATAGATATTAATAGATGTTACGCCAGGAATTAACCCCCAGAATTGAATCTAATCCTAATGGACTTGTCACTAACGGCGAACCGACTCCTACCGCTTCGCCTAGTATAGATATTCAGCGGGAACTTAACCGACTTGAAGAAATGATTCTTGACAGTCCTCGCATTCCCCTGACTCGACGCACTCTTGTGGACGAGGAACAGTTGCTAGATCAACTAGACCTGATCCGCTTAAATCTTCCGAGTGCTTTTCAGGAGGCTGATATTATTGTTCGTCATAAAGATGAAATTCTCCAGGAAGCTGAAGAATATGCAGCCTCTATCCTACAGAATGCTGAACAAAGAGCTACTCAACTTTTTAATGAAACTGGTATTGTCCAACGAGCGACCGAAGAAGCCGATCGCCTTAGACAACAAGTCCAGATAGAGTGTGAAGCCTTACAGCAACAAACTCTCGCCGAGGTTGAACAAATTCGCTATCAGGCTCAACAGGAACTTGATGCTATGCGAAATCGGATCTTAAATGAGTGTAATGAGATCCAAACCGGAGCCGATGAGTATGCTGATCATGTTCTAGCTAAAATTGAGCATGAACTGAGCGACATGGTAAGGATTATCCGCAATGGTCGCGAACAGTTGCAAATTAACGAGTCTCAGCGTCCCCCTCTTTACTAATGAAAAAACTTAAAGAGCTTAATTTAATCGCAGATTAGTTGAACCAATTAGGGCGATGCGCTACCATACCAAGTATGGTGCGGGACCTTCGGGTATGAAATAGAGCTGAAATGAGCCA
>NZ_JBIMLI010000175.1:0-8225 GCF_051859755.1 Limnospira sp. | reverse complement strand
TTCAGCAATCCGCCCCCCTTTATGAAACGTTGCATTGTCCAATACTAGAGTCTGACCTGGCTTCAATGTTGGAATTATATATTTTCAATAACCTCGTGATTGTTAAGGATAAAGAATCAGTTAAAATTTAGTTTCTTACTTGATGATTAGTTCTCTGGGTAATTTCTTGAAAGAAAGCCGCTCATTTTCGACATCAACATAGATGGTATTTCCATCATTAAACTCTCCCCGAAGAATGCCTTTGGCAATTTGTGTTTCTAGTTCACGTTGAATAGCTCGTTTGAGGGGACGGGCTCCATAAACGGGGTCAAAACCGACATCAGCTAGGTAGTCCAGGGCGCTCTCAGACAATTTTAAGGACATTTTATGCTGCTCTAGGCGCTGAGAAAGATTGCCTAATTGTAGGAGGACAATTTCGCGCAATTGGTGGGGTTTGAGAGAGTGGAAAATAATAATTTCATCAATGCGATTAAGAAACTCTGGACGAAAAGCCGATCGCATAGAATCCATAACCCGGTGACGCATTTCCTCATAGCGAGAATCATCGCCAGCAATATCCAAAATATACTGCGACCCAATGTTACTGGTCATAATAATGATAGTATTTTTGAAATCGACAGTACGACCTTGAGCATCAGTCACTCGACCATCATCAAGAATCTGAAGCATGACATTAAAGACATCAGGATGAGCCTTTTCTATCTCATCAAACAGAATGACAGCATAGGGACGGCGGCGGATCGCCTCAGTGAGTTGTCCTCCCTCATCATAACCTACATATCCGGGAGGAGCGCCCAAAAGGCGGGAAACGGAGTGTTTCTCCATGTATTCAGACATATCAACACGCACGATCGCCTCTTCGGTGTCAAATAGGTAGGAGGCTAAAGCCTTAGCTAGTTCGGTTTTACCGACTCCGGTTGGTCCGAGGAAGATAAAACTAGCCACAGGTCGGTTAGGGTCGGACAGACCAGCGCGCGATCGCTGAATAGAGTCAGCGACGGCTGTTACAGCTTCATCCTGTCCCACTACCCGTTGATGTAACTCATCTTCTAAATGCAGTAATTTCTCCTTCTCAGATTCGACTAATTTACTAATAGGAATCCCCGTCCACTTAGAGATAATTTCAGCAATATCAGACTCGGTTACTTCTTCCCGGAGGAGAGTTTTCCCTCCGGTTTGAGTATCTTGTAATTGTGACTCAGCTTGATGGAGTTGTTTTTTGAGAGCTTCCAGGGTCCCATATTTCAACTCAGCAGCGCGGTTGAGATCGTAATTACGTTCGGCTTGTTGAATTTCAATGTTAACCCGATCAATCTCTTCTTTGAGGGACTGAATATGGGTAATTGTATTTTTTTCCGACTCCCACTGAGCGCTGAGGGTGCGTTGTTCTTCCTTCAGGTTGGCTAAGTCTTTTTCCAGTCGTTCTAACCTTTCTTGGGAGGCGGTATCACTTTCTTTTTGCAAAGACAGTTTTTCCATTTCTAATTGGAGGATTTTCCGGTCGATTTCGTCTAGTTCCTCCGGCTTAGAAGTGATTTCCATTTTCAACTTAGCAGCGGCTTCGTCTACCAAGTCGATCGCCTTATCAGGAAGGAAGCGATCGCTAATATAGCGAGTAGACAGAGTAGCCGCCGCCACCAAAGAACTATCAGAAATCTTCACCCCATGATGAACCTCATAGCGTTCTTTCAAGCCTCGTAAAATCGAGATAGTATCAACCACATTAGGCTGATCAACGTAAACCTGCTGAAAACGTCGCTCTAAGGCTGCATCTTTCTCAATATACTTACGATATTCATCTAAGGTTGTGGCACCAATACAGCGCAACTCACCCCTAGCTAACATAGGTTTCAGGAGGTTTCCCGCATCCATCGCACCTTGGGTAGCTCCCGCACCAACAACGGTGTGAATCTCATCAATAAATAGGATGATTTTACCTTCCGAGTCCGTCACTTCTTTCAGGACTGCTTTTAAGCGTTCTTCAAATTCTCCCCGAAACTTAGCCCCCGCAATAAGTGACCCCATATCCAGTGCTATTAGTTTTCTTTCTTGGAGAGATTGAGGCACATCTCCGGCGATAATACGTTGAGCCAATCCTTCTGCGATCGCAGTTTTTCCAACTCCTGGTTCCCCAATTAAAACCGGATTATTTTTAGTGCGCCGACTCAAAATTTGAATAGTGCGACGGATTTCTTCATCCCGACCAATTACCGGGTCTAATTTCCCCATACGCGCCGCTTCAGTTAAATCGCGTCCATATTTCTCCAAGGCTTCATATTTGCCTTCCGGGTTCTGATCTGTCACAGTTTGATTTCCTCGAATTTGGGTAATAATTTGTTGAAGTTTCGCTTCATCTAGTCGAAATTCTTGATAGAGAGTTTTACCAAATCTAGCATCTTTAGTGTAAGCCAATAACAGATGCTCAACCGATATATATTCGTCTCCATATTGTTGGCGGTAGGCTTCAGCGTTGTCTAACAGCGTATCTAAAGTGCGACCTAAATATACGTTGGTGCTGTTTCCTTTAATTTTCGGTTGACGATTAATAAAGTTTTCCGTACTTTCCCGGACCTTAGCTACTGATATTCCCGCTTTGTTAAATAAACTATTAGCCAGTCCATCTTGCTCTAGCAAGGCTTTCATCAAATGCTCAGTTTCGATTTGTTGTTGTTGAGCCTGTTTGACTATATCGGGAGTTTGTGCTAAGGCTTGCCATGCTTTTTCTGTAAATTTACTCGGATCTGTGGGTTGCATAATTTATAACCTCCTATACTGATTTTATCTAATAATTGACTGCTATTAACCATGGGGGACCTTTGGCGGAAGATTTTGATAAGAATGCCATCATTTTCTCAAGGTTTGAGTCTGTCCGACTATTTATAGACTTTAGCTTAATTGACTAGGGGCATTAGTTCTCTATTCCTAACCTTCGGGGTACGGATCACCGAAGTGATCAGCAGAGCTATGGTGGCTACAAATACTGACCAGAGACGTGGACTGGCAGCCAAACGACAAAGGTCGAGCCTACTCCTTCACGGCTTTTGACATAAATGCCGCCGCCTAAAATCTCACACAGTCGTTGGCTGATAGCGAGTCCTAAACCAGTGCCACCAAATCGTTTAGTTGTGGAAGCGTCAGCTTGGATAAAGGCTTTAAAAATGTGTTTAACCTGTTCTTTATTCATACCAATTCCTGTGTCTTTGACCTGAAAAACTAAATACTGAGTTTTAGCACTGGCAAATTTTTCGGCATTCAAGGTGTCTTTTTTCCACTCATTGGGAATTTTGGTTACTCGCTGCACTTGCAGGGTAATGGTTCCTTTATTGGTAAATTTGGAAGCATTACTTAATAGGTTTAATAGCACTTGTCTGACTTTGGGTAAGTCGGCATACATGGTGCCGAGGTCTTTGGCGGTTTTGACTTTCAGAGCGTTATGATTTTTTTCGGTTAAGGGGGTGGCGGTGGCTACGACATCATCAATTAATTGTTGTACGGCAAAATCTTCGAGATACAGGGTGACATGACCTGCTTCGATTTTGGAGATATCCAAAATATCACTAATCATGTCTAAGAGGTGTTTCCCGGCGGTTTGAATCCTCTCTAAATCGGGTAAAAAATCATCGTAGCCTAAATCTTTTGATTCTTCGTGCAGCATTTCGCTATAGCCAATAATGGCGTTTAAGGGGGTGCGAAGTTCATGGCTCATGTTGGCTAAAAATACGCTTTTTGATCGGTTGGCTGCTTCGGCGGCAATTTTGGCTTTTTGGAGTTCTTCGGTGTATTGTGCCACTCGTTTAATTAGTTGGTTAAGGGTGGTTGTGAGTTTGCCGATTTCTGTATGCTGGTCTTCCATTAGGGGAATTCTTAGGGCAAAATCGGAATCTTCTCCTACTTGATCAGCAATGTCAATCATTTTTTCAATCGGATCGGCGATCGCTTTACCTGTATATTTGGCTAGTAACCAACCTAAAACTATAGCGGTTAATAAACTTATTAATATAATGTTACGAGCGATACTTTGTCCGGTTTGTAATTCAACTAAGGCTAAGTCGGCGCGATCGCGGAAATTAACCGCTAACCGCAATGCTTCCCCAGACAAATCATAGAGGTTAGTGGCGGCGGGGCTGTTGTTGAAGTTGTTTAATGATTGTTGGATTATTTGTAGATTTTCTGGGCTATTATTACCAGTTTCTGTAGCTGGAAATATGCGGTTTATTTCCTCTGTATATACAGCGATCGCACTGCTATAATCCTGCAAAATTTCTTGTAATCTTTGATAGTCTGGCTGGATTTTAGGGTCCGTGGTGCTAGGCACTTCCTGCCAATTGTTCAGAGCCAGTTGTAATTGAAAAATTTCTGACCTAATTTGGGAAATTATGATTAATATTTTGTCGGGGTTGTTGATATTATTAACCAGCTTTTTTTGCTGGTCTTTTAGGTCAAAAATATTCGTATCTAAGTTAATTAAAAAATGGGCTTGGTTGTGATTAATCTTAAACTGTTTATTACTGTTATTGGTGAGAACTGTGTTAACTACAAATCCGGTTAACACACCCCCGACGGCTACACCGAGAACAATCATATAGCCACTACTAATTTTTTGCCGAATTCCCAAATTATTGAAAAACGGCAGAGACAACCCCCAAGGAGTTAGGGTATTTGAAGAATTGGGTTTGGGTGAGGTTTGAGGCATCCGTTGCTTTACAATTAGCCAGGAAGGTCTACAAAATACCAGGCGTAACCCTCGGTTCTGATGGCTGTCAGAATTTTAGATTTTGGGGATGTCTGATATTATTATCGGTATCTATAATTCAGGCGGCACATTCAGGATCAAGTTGAGCAGAAGGTGAGAACCTACTGGACAAGTATTCTAGCATTTTAATAAGTCAATTTTGATCAACCTTTGATAAACTTAATGAAGTTGGGAGATGCACGCTCAACAGTGTGCATGGGTCAAGGAACTTTGATAGTCCCCAGGCTATCTGCAAATTTTGGTTTTGGCATGGTGATGGCGCTAGGGGTACACTAGAAGTAAATTTAGTGAATGACGGGTAATTGTCCATGAAACTATTTGATCAAATTGTCGGTGCATTGAATAACCCAGCACTGCAAGCCAACATTAACCAAATTAATGATCTCATAAATACGGCACAACAGCTAGGGGTTAACTTTGGTGGGTCTCCGGAAACCACCCAGGCGGTGATGTCTGTGGTGGGGGACTATGTGCGATCGGCACTCAAGGAAAAGTGCAACCAGGAAGGCAAGGAGTCAGTACAATCCTTTGTTAATCAGTATAGTGGTATCCAAGCGAATCCTGCTGTGGTACAATTGCTATTTTCTCCCCAAACGCAAAATCGACTGATTGAAGCGGTCGAACAGCGCACCGGAGTTAATGCTCAGACTATTAGAAGTTTGCTGCCCCTATTGGTTCCTGTGGTTTTGAACTTTTTGCAAACTGGGACTAATAGCCAAGATCCACAAAAAGGCGAAAATCCGGTTTTGACGAGTTTCTTAGATAGTACCGGTGATGGAGAGGCTGATATTGCGGGTGTGCTGCGACTAGCTAGTAGCTTTTTTAAGCGCTAATCTGATAATTGGTCTAATGATATGGTGATTGAATGGTTACGGTTTAAGGTTCCCCCAACACTGTGGGAAGCCTTTATTCAGAAGGATGAACAGGTTTGGACAGAAGGACTGAAGCAGTTTCCGGGTTTTATTGGTAAGGAAACTTGGGTTGACCCCAAACTCGAAGAGGTGATCCTAGTAATTCGCTGGGAAACTCGCGAACAGTGGAAGTCCATTCCCACAGAAGCCTTAGAAAAGCTAGACCTAGCCATGGGTGATCTGAAAATGCCGATTATTGAAAGCTATGAGTATCAGGTGCGTAAGTTCCTACATTAAGGATTGAGGAAGATTAGCTGAATTTGTCAATGAGGGCAAACATAAGGTTAAGGGTCAGTAAACCTACCCCAATCAGGAGTCCGATAAACGTGGCAATACTCAAAAATGGACGAATTTTGGCGAATCCCTGGTTTGGTTTTGGTTCCATAAAACGGATAACTCCTGCTAGGCAACATATCGGACAATTACGGATTAGACTGGGATTATAACATAATTGCTTGTAGCATAATCGACCTGCTCACTTTTAACCTAAATTGAAATCATGGCTATGTTTTCTCCGATTTCTCACCCAAATCAATCTGTACTTAACCATAATCACAGTGCTGCCATGCCCAAACCTAATTCGTCAGAGTCTGATCTGTTAGCCTCGTCTTTACCTCAGCGCCACTGGTTGGAGTGGGCAGAATATATTTCTTTGGCAAGTTCTGCTATTGGGTCGGTGGTGGTGGCGCTTTCGGGTCAGGCTTTCTATGGGGTTGCGCCTCTGACTGTGGCTCTCTCTCTTAATGTTGCTAACCGACATCGCCTACAACAGTCTATGGGGGAAACTCAGGCTGATGTGGTTGAGGTTCGGGAGTCGGTGGAGGTTTTGGAACAAAAGGCGGTGCGGGCAATTTTGGGGTTGCGCCAACAACTAAGGGGAGATATTGAGGCACTACAAAGCCAATTACCAGAGCCTGTAAGTGAGGATGAATTGATGAGGGTTCGTGGGTCAAAACAGGTGGCTGTGTTAACGGAGTCTGTGGCTTCGTTTCAGAGTGAAATGTCTCAGGCTTTGGATGAGATGGAACAGCAGTTTCACCAGGAAATTGCCCCTTTACAGGGTAGTGTGATTGAGTTACAAAATGCGATCGCATTATTACAAAATCAACAGGGTAAATTGACAACTCCTGTTCAGCGGCAGGCGGGTGATGTGTCTCAAATTCAGGCTGAAATAGAACGCATATCTAATGAAAACGAGACAATTATTAAACCTCATATAAAACGTTTGCTTTTGGTAGTTAAACAAATGCAAAAAACTGAGAGTAATAATTATTTACCTCGTCCACCCAAACCCAATTCTAATAATAAGAATTAGCTGGCAATATGACATTAACAATAAAGCCGAGAAAAATTCTCTTAGATACTGACCCAGGTGGGGATGATGTGTTCGCTTTGCTATGGTTGCAAAGTTTGGTTAGCCAAGGTATGGCTGAATTGGTGGCGGTGACAACTGCAGAAGGAAATGTGGAGGCTCAACGCACTTTTACCACGGCTAGTCAGGTTCTGGCTTGGACTGGAATGGATGGGGTGACGGTGGGTCGTGGGGTGATGGGGGTTAATTCTTTGGTGGGAAATGCTAGTCATATTCACGGGGATGATGGTATCGGGAATTTGTCGGATACTTTACCGCCGCCTACCCATAATTTTGAGGAGGCTTTGGGTTCGCCACAGGTGATTATTGACTGTTTAGAAAAATATCCAGGGGAAATTACTATAGCAGCGATCGCCCCTTTAACTAATTTAGCCGCCGCAGAACAAATACGCCCAGGTATTCTCAAGTTAGCGCGGGAAATTGTGATTATGGGGGGTTCTTTTCATTTGGGGGGAAATGTTACCCCCCATGGAGAGTTTAATATTATTTATAACCCGGAAGCGGCGGCTACTGTTTTCGCCAGTCGTCATGATTTGGTGATGATTTCCTTAGATGTTACCCAGCATTTAATTTTCACCCCAGAAATTAGCGATCGCATAGCCGCAGTTAATCCCCAAAGTGCGATCGCAGAATTTATAGTTGATTTAGTCAAGTTCATGGTAACAACCGCCTTAAAAAACCGCCGCACTCGTGGGATTCCCGGTTTTTTAGTGCATGATGCCGCTACTATCGCTTATATATTCTACCCGGAATTATTCAAGTTTTACCGGGCGAAAGTTGAGATAGAAACCCAAGGAATATCAACTCGCGGTCTCACCTGGTTTGACCGCACCCATAAACCCAAATTAGATGTTAATAGTTGGGTAATTTCCGAGGTAGATGATGATATGTTTTTTGCGATTTTAGTCGAAGACTTGAAACAATTAATAATTAATAATTAATAATTAATAATTGATAATTGATAATTGATAATTAATTACCGATTACCGATTGTCCATGGCCGATTATCGATGGTTGAAAGGATTAATTTTCGTCGCTGAGAATTTGAGGAACTCGGAAGAAATCCCCTAACAATTAATAATTAATAATTAACAATTAATAATTAATAATTAATAATTAATTACCGATTACCGATTGTCCATGGCCGATTATCGATGGTTGAAAGGATTAATTTTCGTCGCTGAGAATT
>NZ_JBIMLI010000174.1:0-8443 GCF_051859755.1 Limnospira sp. | reverse complement strand
AGCAGTTTGATTCTCTCCATGATGCCATGGATTCCGTTCTCAAAGCTGCGTCCTAACCACCTTGACTAATGCTATAATTACATCCTGCTTTTCAAGCCATCCCAGCATGAGCAAAATGATTAGAACCCGAATCGTTAAAATTGGCAACTCCCAAGGTGTGCGTATTCCTAAACTGCTTTTAGAGCAAAGTGGTATTCAGACAGACGTTGAAATCGAAGTGGAGGGCGATCATCTCACGATTCGCAACGCACGACGGTTACGCACAGGCTGGGAGCAAGCCTTTGCAGCAATGGCGAAAGAACAAGATGATGTTCTTCTCGATCCAGTCAACAGTACCGATTGGGAGCAAAGCGAATGGGAGTGGTAGCGATCGCATTTCGATGTTTTTTTGGTTAATCTTGACCCCACAATTGGCAGTGAAATTCAGAAAAAACGACCCTGTGTGATTATCTCACCGGATGAAATGAACGGTTATATTACCACGGTGATTATTGCCCCAATGACGACAAAAGGGAAAGCCTACCCGACGCGAATTTCCTGCCAGTTTCAGGGTAAGGAAGGGCAAATTGTTCTCGACCAAACACCATCGATAAAGCTCGATTGGTCAAAAAGATGTTTTCCCAATGAGCCAAGGGACGGCGCGATCGCTCTACCCTGATCTAATCCTAGGTCATCAGTGCGAGAATCCCACAGAGGCTCTCTGATATGGTGAGCCTTGAGTATCCCGACATCTCGAACCGCTGGATTATAATACCTAATACTTGCTAAAATACAAAACCGAGGTCACACTGACCATTATTCAAAACCTTTGAACCATAATTTGGACAATGACGAGTACCCAACAACGCGCCGCCCTGCAACGCCAAATCTGGCAAATCGCCAATGATGTGCGCGGCTCAGTCGATGGCTGGGATTTTAAGCAATATGTACTCGGCACGCTGTTTTACCGTTTTATCAGTGAAAACTTTACTAGCTACGCCGAGGGCGGCGATGACAGCATCGACTATGCCAAGCTGTCCGATAGTGATATTCCTGACGACTTCAAAGATGATGCCATCAAAACCAAAGGCTACTTTATTTATCCCAGCCAGTTGTTTGCTAACATCGCCGCTAGTGCAAACACTAACGAAAGCCTGAACACTGACCTAGCTGCGATTTTTGCGGCGATTGAAAGCTCTGCCAATGGCTACCCCTCCGAGCCAGATATCAAAGGGCTGTTTGCTGACTTTGACACCACCAGCAACCGCCTCGGCAACACGGTTAAAGATAAAAACCTGCGCCTGGCTGCGGTACTAAAAGGGGTGGCAGGGCTGGATTTTGGTGGTTTTGATGCCAGCCACATCGATCTGTTTGGCGATGCCTATGAGTTTCTGATCTCCAACTATGCCGCTAATGCGGGTAAATCGGGGGGCGAGTTTTTTACACCGCAGCAGGTTTCCCGGTTGATTGCCCAGCTTGCCATGCACCAGCAAACCAGTGTTAATAAAATTTATGACCCCGCCTGTGGTTCGGGTTCGCTGCTGTTGCAGGCTAAAAAGCATTTTGATGATCACCGGATTGAAGAGGGTTTTTATGGGCAGGAAATTAACCATACTAACTACAACTTGGCGCGGATGAATATGTTTTTGCATAACATCAATTACAACAAGTTTAATATTCAGTTGGGGAATACGTTAACTGACCCGCATTTTGGGGATGAAAAGCCCTTTGATGCGATCGTCTCTAACCCGCCTTATTCCGTGAAGTGGGTTGGGAGTGATGACCCGACGCTGATTAATGACGATCGCTTTGCGCCTGCGGGGGTGCTTGCGCCTAAGTCTAAGGCTGATTTTGCTTTTGTGCTGCATTGCTTGAGTTATTTATCTAGCAGTGGTCGCGCGGCGATCGTGTGCTTCCCTGGTATTTTTTACCGTGGCGGTGCGGAAGCCAAAATCAGAAAGTATCTGGTAGATAACAACTACGTTGAAACGGTGATTGCCCTCGCGCCTAATCTGTTTTTCGGTACTCCCATCGCTGTGACGGTTTTGGTGCTATCTAAGGACAAGCCCGACTCTACCACCCAGTTTATTGATGCTAGTGGCTTGTTTAAAAAAGAAACGAATAATAACACCCTGACCGATGACCATATTGCCGAAATTATGGGGGTGTTTGATAGCAAAGAAAACGTTGATCACTTTGCCCGATCGGTGCCTTTTGAAGAGATTGCGGCTAATGATTACAATCTGTCGGTTAGTAGCTATGTGGAAGCCAAGGATACTCGCGAAAAAGTTGATATTACCCAGCTTAATGCTGAGTTAAAAACTACTGTGGCGAAGATTGATCGCTTGCGGGCTGAGATTGATGCGATCGTGGCGGAGATTGAAGCATGAATAAATCAAAACGTCCTATTGCTTTGATCGATGTGCCTGATGGCTATAACATCTGGTTGAGGGAACTCAAGGAACGAATCCATAAAGCCCAACAAAAAGCGACATTAGCCGTTAATCGTGAATTGGTTTTGCTTTATTGGCAAATTGGGCGGGATATTTTGGCTCGGCAAGCTGAACAGGGCTGGGGAGCGAAGGTTATCGATCGCCTTGCCCATGATTTGCGTAGTGCATTTCCTCAGATGAAAGGTTTTTCGCCACGCAATCTTAAATATATGCGAGCCTTTGCCCATACATGGACAGATATTGAATTTGGGCAAGAGGTGCTTGCACAATTACCCTGGTATCATCAATTGGCACTTTTAGATAAGTTAGACAACAATGAAAAGCGTATTTGGTACGCTCAAAAAGCTATAGAAAACAATTGGTCGCGTAATGTGCTGGTGATGCAGATTGAAACGCGCTTAATTGAGCGGCAGGGTCATGGGGTTTCTAATTTTGAGCAGCGTTTGCCTAAGCCAGATTCCGATCTTGCCCGTGAATCGATTAAAGACCCCTATCGCTTTGATTTTTTGGGTCTGACTGAGGAGGCTCAGGAGCGTGAAATAGAAGCGGCATTAGTTAAGCACGTTACACAATTTTTGTTGGAGTTGGGTGCAGGATTTGCTTTTGTGGGTCGTCAGGTGTTGCTGCAAGTGGGTGAGGAGGAGTTTTTTATTGATCTGTTGTTTTATCATCTGAAATTGCACTGCTATGTTGTGATTGAACTGAAAGCCGACAAGTTTAAGCCTGAGCATTTGGGGCAGTTGGGGTTTTATATGACGGCGGTGGATAGGCAAATGAAGGCTAAAGAGGATGGGGTTACGATCGGTTTGTTGTTGTGCAAAAGCAAAGATAAGGTGGTGGCTGAGTATGCTTTGGGAGATAAAAGCCAGCCTATGGGTATTGCGGAATATAAGTTATTGGAATCTTTGCCTGTTCCGTTACAAACTCAATTGCCGAGTATTGAAGAGATTGAGCGGGAATTGATGGGGTTTGATGGAGGTGTGGGATGAGTTTTCTGGAAAGGTTGTTAGATGGGGCGGCGGTGGAGTGGAAGCCGTTGGGTAAAGTTTGTCGCTTTATAAATGGCAAGGCTTACAAACAAGCAGAATTGCTAGAACAAGGTAAGTATCCTGTTTTAAGGGTTGGCAATTTTTTCACAAATAGCAATTGGTATTACTCAAACTTAGAACTAGAAGAAGATAAATATTGCGATAGAGGTGATCTTCTATATGCATGGTCTGCATCATTCGGGCCAAGAATTTGGGATGGCGATAAGGTCATTTACCATTACCATATTTGGAAAGTTGTGCCCGACGCAAAGAGCATCGACAAGAAATATCTCTATTATTTGCTGGATTGGGACACGAAGGCGCTTAAGGAGGAACACGGCACTGGATCGACAATGATGCATGTCAGTAAAGGCTCAATTGAAAAAAGATTAGTTCCCATTCCATGCCCAGACAACCCCGATCGCTCTCTTGCCATTCAAGCCGAAATCGTGCGGATTTTGGACACTTTTACAGCGTTGACCGCCGAACTGACCGCCGAACTGAGCGCCGAACTGAGCGATCGCCAAAAACAATATAACTACTACCGCGATCGGCTGTTGACTTTTGAAAAAGGTGAAGCGGAGTGGAAGACTTTGGGAGAGATTGTTACATTCCGACGAGGCTCATTTCCTCAGCCGTATGGGAATAGTGGTTGGTATGATGGTGAAGGCAGTATGCCTTTTGTACAGGTTGCAGATGTTTCTGATTTTGGTTTCACTTTAATCAAAGAAACTAAGCAAAGAATTTCAAAATTAGCACAACCAAAAAGTGTATTTGTCAAAGCAGGTACAGTGATTGTGACATTACAAGGCACTATAGGACGAGTTGCGATAACGCAGTATGACTGCTATGTAGATAGAACTTTAGCGATATTTACTGGCTACAAAGAAAATATAAATAAAAAATATTTTGCATATCAACTTAAAAATAAGTTTGACATAGAGAAAGAATACGCTAGAGGAAGCACACTAAAAACCATCACGAAAGAAGAATTTTCAAATTTTGAAATCCCTATTCCACCCCTAGCCGAACAAGCCCGCATCGTCGCCATCCTCGACAAATTCGACACCCTCACCACATCCATCCGCGAGGGCTTACCCCGTGAAATTGAATTGCGCCAACAGCAATACGAATATTATCGCGACTTACTGCTCACCTTTCCCAAAACGGAGGCATAGATGACTAACTACAAGGCGATCGCCGAATCCAATAACTTTATCATTCTGGATCAATACACCAAAATACCGCAGAGCAATAGTTACCAAAGCGAAAGCGATTTACAGCGCGAATTGATTCAGGACTTAGTTAATCAAGGCTATCATTACCTGCCGAAATTAACCAAACCCCAAGCCATGTTAGCCAACGTGCGCGAGCAGTTGCAGACCCTCAATCATGTGCAGTTTACCGATAGCGAATGGCAGCGCTTTGTAGAAACCTTTCTAGATAAACCGGGCGACAGCATTATTGAGAAAACCCGCAAAATCCATGAAAACTATATCCATGATTTTGTATTTGATGATGGTCGCATTCAAAACATCTACCTGCTGGACAAAAAGAACCTTCCCCGCAACAAAGTACAAGTGATCGAACAATTTGAACAAAAGGGGACCCAAGCCAACCGCTACGATGTGACCATCTTAGTCAACGGCTTGCCGCTAGTGCAAATCGAACTCAAAAAACGCGGCGTGGCAATTCGTGAAGCCTTTAACCAAATCCATCGCTACAGCAAAGAAAGCTTTAACGCCGAACATTCCCTCTATAAATATTTGCAACTGTTTGTTATTTCCAACGGAACCAATACCCGCTACTTTGCCAACACCACCCAGCGCAATAAAAATAGCTTTGACTTCACCATGCACTGGGCGAAAGCGGATAACACCCTGATTAAAGACCTGAAAGACTTTACCGCCACCTTTTTTGAGAAAAACATCCTCCTCAGTGTCCTGTTGAAGTATTCGGTGTTTGATGTAAATAACACCTTGCTGGTGATGCGCCCCTACCAGATTGCGGCCACCGAGCGCATTTTATGGAAAATCAACAGCGCCTACCAAGCCAAACACTGGAGCCGTCTTGAGGGCGGCGGCTATATCTGGCACACCACCGGCTCCGGCAAAACCCTAACCAGCTTCAAAGCGGCGCGGCTGGCGACGGAGCTAGATTTTATCGACAAAGTGTTTTTTGTGGTCGATCGCAAAGACCTCGACTACCAAACCATGAAAGAATATCAACGCTTTTCGCCCGATAGCGTGAATGGCTCTGACAGCACTGCGGGGCTGAAGCGTAATCTCGAGAAAGATGACAATAAAATCATCGTTACCACGATCCAGAAACTCAATAACCTGATGAAAACCGAAAGCGACCTAGCCATCTATAAAAAGCAAGTGGTGTTTATTTTTGATGAATGCCACCGCAGCCAGTTTGGTGAGGCGCAGAAGAACTTACGGAAAAAATTTAAACGGTTTTATCAGTTTGGATTCACTGGGACGCCCATTTTTCCGCAAAACGCCCTGGGCGCAGACACCACCGCCAGCGTCTTTGGTCGTGAATTGCATTCCTATGTAATCACGGACGCGATCCGTGATGAAAAAGTGCTGAAGTTCAAGGTGGACTACAACGATGTTCGTCCCAAGTTCAAAGCGATTGAAACGGAGCAAGACCAGCAAAAACTGAGCGCCGCCGAAAACAAACAAGCCCTGTTACACCCCGATCGCATTCGCGAGATTTCTGAATACATCTTGAAGAACTTCCGCCAAAAAACCCACCGCTTGCAAGGGGGCGGCAAAGGGTTTAACGCGCTGTTTGCGGTGAGCAGTGTGGACGCTGCCAAGCTGTATTACGAAACATTTAATAAGTTGCAAAAAGACCGCGAGAAACCTTTGAAAATCGCGACAATTTTTTCCTTTGCAGCCAATGAAGAACAAGAAGCCGTGGGGGAAATTTTGGATGAAAGCTTTGATGTATCAGCTATGAACAGCAGCGCCAAAGAATTTTTAAGCTCGGCGATCGCTGACTATAACGCCCTGTTTAAAACCAACTTCAGCGTAGATAGCAACGGTTTCCAAAACTACTACCGCGATCTCGCCAAGCAAGTAAAAGCCCAAGAAATTGACCTGCTGATTGTCGTGGGGATGTTCCTGACGGGATTTGATGCGCCCACACTTAACACCTTATTTGTGGATAAAAACCTGCGCTATCACGGTTTGCTGCAAGCCTATTCACGCACCAACCGCATTTATAATGCTACCAAAACCTTTGGCAATATCGTCACCTTCCGCGATTTGGAACAAGCCACCATTGACGCTATTACCCTATTTGGCGATAAAAACACGAAAAACGTGGTGTTGGAAAAAAGCTACAGGGAATATATGGAGGGCTTTACGGATGCGGTGACGGGTGAAGCACGGCGCGGCTTTTTGGAAATAGTCACGGAATTAGAGGAGCGTTTTCCCAACCCCGACGAGATTTTTTTAGAAACAGACAAAAAAGACTTTGCCAAGCTATTTGGCGAATATTTGCGCGTTGAAAATGTGCTGCAAAACTACGATGAATTTGCCAGCCTGAAAGCCTTGCAACAGGTGGATATAAATGACCCGGCGGCGGTGGCAGCGTTTAAAGTGGAACACTATTTAACTGATGAAGACCTGACGGCACTGCAAGCGATCAAAATTCCGAGCGATCGCACCATTCAAGATTACCGCTCCACCTACAACGATATCCGCGACTGGTTACGCCGGGAAAAAGCGGACGGTGAACAAGCAAAATTGGCGATCGATTGGGATGATGTGGTGTTTGAAGTGGATTTGCTGAAATCCCAAGAAATAAATCTGGATTACATTCTTGAGCTAATTTTTGAGCAAAACAAAAAGAATCAAAATAAAGGTGAGTTGATCGAAGAAGTGCGCCGCTTGATTCGAGCCAGCCTAGGCAATCGAGCCAAAGAAAGCCTGATTGTAGATTTTATTAATCAAACCAATCTCGATGAGATGGCAGATAAGGCGAGCATCATTGATGCTTTCTTTAAATTTGCCCAAGCCGAGCAAGCCCGCGAAGCAGATGAGTTGATTCATTCAGAAGGCTTGAATGAAGAAGCGGCGCGACGCTATATCAGTGCCTCGCTGAAACGCAAGTTCGCCAGCGAGAATGGGACTGAGTTAAATTCAACACTGCCTAAAATGAGTCCGCTTAATCCACAATACAAAACCAAAAAGCAGAGCGTTTTCCAGAAAATCTCGGCGTTTGTTGAGAAGTTTAAAGACGTAGGCGGGCAGATTTAGGACTACCCATTCACGAAAAAACGATAGGGAAGCCATTGTACCAAAACCCATAACCAATCACTGCACCCGACCGGATCGCCATATTCCCTTCTACTCCTACGACGTGGAAGATTTTGAGTTGAAATTGCAGAATCTACGGGAGTTGGGGCGATTGTGATTTTTACCAATCGCGATCGCTCTACCCTGATCACCCAAACCCCAACGGCGCGATAACCACTCACGAGAGGGAATGTTATACGCTACAATTTTCAATAAGTCTCTTTCTGGCAGGTTAGGCCGTGCGAAAACAGGAAGCCCTGACATTACTCGCAAATCACCAAAACACACTAAAAAATTTTGGCGTGAAGTCTCTGATGATCTTTGGTTCAGTGGCAAGGGATGAAGCGCACATAAACAGTGATGTCGATCTGCTCGTCGAGTTTGATCGTCCAGTTGGGTTATTCACTTTTGTCCGGTTGAAACGATACCTAGAGGAGATTTTAGAAAGATCAGTTGATCTAGGTACGCCCGACTCCCTCAAACTTGATCTACGAGAACCCGTTTTTCAGGAGGCGATTCGTGCCTTCTAGGAATTGGAAAAATAGAGTAAGAGACGTGCTGGCTGCGATCGCTGAAAATAGAGAGTTTGCCAAGGAGACTACCTTTATATTGCCACGGTGATTATTGCACCAATGACGACAAAAGGGAAAGCCTACCCGACGCGAATTGC
>NZ_JBIMLI010000173.1:0-8485 GCF_051859755.1 Limnospira sp. | reverse complement strand
ACTCTCAACTATTCCCCAGATGGTTCAACTTGGACGACCGCCGGGAGTTTTACCCAAGCCTTACAAGTGCAACAGGTGGGGTTATTTGCGGGAAATGCCGGAAGTTCATCATCTCCTACGTTTACCAGCCAGGTCGATTACTTCTTCAATACAGCCGCTCCTATTATCCCAGAAGATACCCCAGACCTGTCACCCCCAACGGCGGCTTTACTGGCTCCTGATTTGACTCCTATCTTGGGTAGTGATACCGGATATGCTTTCACGGTTAGCTACTCTGATGACTGGGAAATTCAAGAATCTACTTTAGATGATGCCGATATCCGGGTTATAGGACCATTAGGGGTTCAGCAACTGGCTAGTTTGGTGCGTGTCTACGGTGAGGAAAATGGAAACACCCGGAATGCTACCTATCAAATTACACCTTCTGGCGGCGTTTGGGATGTCTCCGACGGCGGAACTTATACCGTCATCATGGAACCCAATGCTGTTAGTGATATGGCAGGTAATTTTATCCCAACTGCCACTTTGGGTAGTTTTACCGTTGATTTTAGCGCTAATACACCGACTCAAAATATTGTTTTCCCGGCTGATGCAGGTGTGGTTGATGTTAGGGATTATGGAGCGATTCCTAATGATGGTATAGATGATACTGCTGCTATTCAGCAAGCTATTAATGAGAATGCTGGTCAAAATCGGATTATTTACTTCCCTAATGGGGTTTATGATGTTAGTGGAAGGATTGCATACCCTGGCAGTGAAAAGCGCAATATTCTTCAGGGGGAAAGCCGTGATGGCACTATTATTAGACTTCAAGATAATTTGGGTTTTGATACTGCGGTTATTGATACCGGAAATCCACCCGCTCAAAGGTTCCGCAATAGTATCAGGGATTTGACTGTTGATGTGGGTCAGGGAAACCCAGATGCGATCGCTATTAATTTTATAGCAAACAACCAGGGAACTCTCAATAATGTTCGCATAGTTTCCCGTGATGGACAAGGTGCGATCGGTCTTGATCTCGCCACCGATGAAAATGGACCTCTACTGGTTAAGGATGTCGAAGTCGTCGGATTTGATGTCGGTATTCGGACTTGGAATCCTACCGCTACTCAAACACTCGAAGGCGTTAAACTTGTTAATCAAAATGTTTATGGTTGGCAGAATTTTAATCAAACTCTGTTTGTGCGAGACTTAGAAAGCACTAATGCCGTTCCCGTCATTTGGAATATGCCTGATGGTTCCAGTGATTTTACGATTATGGATGCTAACTTAACTGGGGTCGGTGCAGCCGCCACTCAACCTGCTATTCATAATCAAAAAGGGATGTATGTTAATAATCTCAATACCTCTGGTTATGAACTGGCTATTCTACAGGATGATAATGGACGAGGTAACTTGTCTCAACCTGATGGTTATGTGGCTGAGTGGATGGCGCGTGGTGGCTTTAATACCCTATTTGATGCTCCCACTCAGGCTTTTGAACTGGAAGTTTTGCCAACTCCCGTAGTCCCTTGGGATGATTTGTCTGATTGGGTCAGTCCTTTGGCTTTTGGTGGTTTGCCTAATGATGGCATTGATGATACCCTGGCAATTCAGGCGGCGATCGATTCTGGTGCTAGTACCGTTTACCTACCTAATGGGGTATGGAATATTGGTGGTAATCTTCAGTTAAGAAATAATCTACAGCGCTTTATTGGCACAGAAGCTACTATTCTAGGTAGTGGCACAATTACTGTCGCTGATGGCACTACCGATGTCGTCTCTGTGGAGCGTTTGGAAGCTCCAAATATTACCTTTGTTCAAGACAGCGATCGGACTATGGTTATGTCCAATATGATTATTAATCAGTATTTTAACACCAGTCAAGGAACTGGGGATTTATATATTGAAGATATCAGTGGCGGTCCTTGGTCTTTCACTAATCAAAATGTTTGGGCTCGTCAAATTAATCCCGAGACTATTCACACTCCCCGAATTAAGAATGATGGCGGTAATTTGTGGATTCTTGGCTACAAAACTGAGGATGAGGGGACATTAGTTGAGACTGTTAATGGTGGAAAAACTGAAGTTTTGGGCGCTTATATACTCCATGGAGAATTTGGAGATATCCCCGTTTTTATTAATAATGAATCCTCTCTAAGCTATGTCGCAGCCAGTTTCCGATCTTTCAAGGGTGAGCCTTTACCCGCTGTCGGAGTAGAGGAAATTCAGAACCTGGAAACCAGACGAACTGTGGGACTTCCTGGCTACTATAGTTCTACCTCTTTAAATCGGGTTCCCGTTAATACCATAGTTGGTACTCAAGGCGATGATTGGCTGAATGGAACAGACCCCAATTCCTCTAATCCTGGACGCGGACAAATAGATATATTGACAGGAAATGGCGGTTTTGATACATTTGTCTTAGGTGACAGTAATTCTGTGTACTATGATGATGGCATTGATGACCAACCCGGTTGGCAAGATTATGCTCTGATTACTGATTTTGATAATGATGTGATTCAGCTTCACGGTAGCTCAGAAGATTATCGCCTCGCAGATAGTCCCCAAGGCTTACCTAATGGGTTGGCTATCTTCTATAAAGGCGATGTTACTGATGAACTTATTGGTATTGTGCAAGGAATGAACAATATCAGTTTAAATAGTTCCTCTTTTGTTTATGTGTAATCCTGAAAACGAGGATTGATGGTTGATTGACGGTTGAGTTGAGATCTGCTTATTCAACTTTTATTCACATGAGAGGCTACAGGTAAAATATGGTACAAACTTATCCTCCTCATCCCCGCGTTAGCATTGGTATGCCTGTCTACAATGGGGAAAATTTTATACAGGAAACTTTAGATTGTCTATTGTCTCAGACTTTTGATGATTTTGAACTGATTATTTGTGATAATGCTTCCACGGACAGGACTGAGGAAATTTGCCGAGATTATGCGGCTAGGGATAAACGTATCCGTTACTATCGCCATCCAGAAAATTTGGGTGCCGCTAAAAATTATAATCGAACTTTTGAATTGTCTACCGCTGAATATTTTAAGTGGGCAGCACACGATGATTTATATGCTCCCGAGTTTTTAGAACGCTGTGTAGAAGCCTTGGATAGTCACCCGTCTGCTGTTTTGTGTTACCCTCAAGAATACTGGATTGATGAACAAGGAAATCCGCTCAAATCTCATGCTGATATTCTCAATTTGCGATCGCCAAAACCCACGGAGCGATTTAAACAATATCATGACCTTTGGCAACAACGTAAGTATATGCCAGGACACATGGTATTTGGCTTAATGAGAACTGATGAACTGAGAAAAACTCAGCTAATTGGAGATTATATATGGGCTGACTTACCCTTGGCTGCTGAACTCGCACTTAGAGGCGAGTTCTATGAAATTCCTCAACCTCTTTTCTTTTATAGGGAGCATTCCCAAACCTCACGAGCCATCCGCAAAGATGCTGGTAGTTTGGCTCTTTTGAATTGGTATAACTCTCAGACAACTAGAAAGTTTTCACTCACCAATTGGACGCTTTTATTTCAATATATCAAAGTGATTAATCGGGTTCCTATCACATTTTCCGAAAAGCTATATTGCTATGGTCAAATGGGTAGGTGGGTCTCGTGGAAGTGGAAAAGGCTGGGTTGGGAGTTGATGCAAGCTGCTGTCCAAGCGCCTAGTGTATTTTTCCCAAAAACCCAAAATACTTAATTTATTTGAGCAAGCCATCAAAGACTTTACACCTTTAATGACCATAACCTATTAATTACATTTCCGGTTCCATAAACTCCAAAAATAAGTCCACGGTCTCCGGTTTAACCCATCCCTTACTAATTGCCATTTCTCCAAACCTCAGTCCGGTTTTATGTTGCTTTTCTAAAATTATCTGAATTTGATGTTCATTTAATAAAGCCGCTGATTTTAAATAGTACCCTAAAGGATGCTGTTCTCTGTGAATAGCTAATTCAGGTAACTGCTCTGTGAAAAACTCTATGGTTTCCGGTTTCAGTAAACCTTGGGAAGTTAAAATATCTCCAAAACGCAGGTTTTTTCGGAGTCGCTGAGTTTGTAAAACCATCTGTACTTGATCTGGAGAAAGTAAACCCGCCCTTTGTAAGACACGCCCCACAGGTCGATAGACTAAACCCCTGGGCGCTTCAATTAATACATTACTAGGAATTTCCGAGTATTGTTTTTTAACCCGGTCTAACCAATGATACTCAGTTAATAGTTGTTTAGTTGCTAATAACATAAACGGCGGAATTGTCTTAGCATAGCGACCAAACAAACGATTAGGTTCTTGAACTAATCGGTAAAACCATTCTAATCCGGACTCTCGCACCCACTCTGGGGCGCGAGTCTGAAAACCTGCATAAACGGGAAACACCGCCCCAATTCCAATCATCACAGCCCGAATTTTGCCTCGATGCTGATGAATAAATTTTTCTTGTTTAGGACATCCCAGAGAAACAAATATTAACCCCGCCCCACTATTGTTAATTTCTTTAATTAATGCGTCATCTTCGGCTTGAGTCAGGGGGCGAAATGGCAAAGATTTAAACCCCGCGACCTTTAAATGGGGAAATTCATTGAGGACTTTGGTTTGCATTTTTTCCAGAACCTCTGGTTTAGAACCTAAGAAAAAAACGCTGACATTATATAAGGGTGCTAAGTTACACAAACTCAGGAGCATATCCATTCCTGCCACTCGGTCTTGAGGAATACCTACTTGCCGAATCATCCAGACTAGAGGCATTCCGTCAGGAGTTACCATATCAGCATTTTCTAATATCCGAGCAAATACAGGATTCCAATAGGCTTCCATGAGCATATGAACATTTGCCACACAAACGACCCGGCTTTGTCGCCGAGAACCCCACTCCAAAATAGTTTCAATTTGGTCTCTGAACTGGAGAGCGGTAATATAAGATCCTACAACTTTCACTTGGCGAATAGGTAAGCTCATAGTTTTTATATAACTTTAATATAAATAAGTTGTTCAACAAAAAATAGAGCAATATGTTTACTACAAGTATACTCGACTCTATAGCAGTTTGGCAAGTCAAGTTTGATTAACTTACATTGTGATTTGTATCTTGGGGAAACGTTACTAGGCAAATCACCAGGACAATGATATGTTAGTAGGTAAATATTAGCACCTATAACTATGTTAGAAACACCTATCTGTCCGGTATGCGGTTCGGAACATCGCCAGGTATTTTGGGAAATGTTGGATATTCCGGTTTTTTGTAATATCCTATGGTCGGATCGTGATGGGGCTATTAATTGTAATCGTGGAGACTTGAAACTGGCTTTCTGTGAAGATTGCGGTTTTATTGATAATATAGCTTTTGATCCACAACGTTTAGAATATACGCAAGTCTATGAAAATGCTCTGGATTTTTCCCCTCGGTTTCAGCAGTATGCTCAGAATTTAGCTGAAAGGTTAATCAATACCTACAATTTACAGGAAAAGACTATTATTGAGATCGGATGTGGTAAAGGGGAATTTCTGACGCTATTGTGTGAATTGGGGAACAATCGCGGCATCGGTTTTGACCCGACTTATGTGCCTTTACCTGACCATGAAAAATTGGGCGATCGCCTCCAGTTTATTCGGGATTTATATTCGGAAAAATATGCTGATTACCAAGGAAATTTTATCTGCTGTCGCCACACATTAGAACACATACCCACCCCCACAAACCTGCTAAAATCCCTAGCACAAATAGTGGGAAATAAACCAGAAACCGGGATTTTCTTTGAGGTTCCTAATGCCTTAGATATTTTTGATAATCTGGCAGTTTGGGATATTATTTATGAACATTGCTGTTATTTTGCGCCCGTCAGTTTAGCCTATGCTTTCTCATCCTGTGGTTTTGAGGTTAAACAAATAACCGAAGAATTCCGAGGGCAATTTTTATGTCTGGAAGCGCAGCCTAGTCTTAATAGCGATCGCACGATTAAACCGGAAACCGAACAGGTTAATCAGTTAGCTAACAGCATTGCTGAATTTTCACAAAAGTTTGAGGATAAGTTATCAGAGTGGGAACAAAAACTAGGTGATCTGGTTAACCAAGGCCAGCGGGTGGTCATTTGGGGCAGTGGTTCCAAAGGTGTGACATTCTTAAACTTTATGAAAGCAGCCAAGACAGCAATTGAATATGTTGTTGATATTAACCCTCGCAAACAGGGAATGTATGTAGCGGGAACTGGTCAAAAAATTGTCCCCCCTGCATTTTTAGTAGACTATAAACCAGATGTGGTGATTATCATGAACCCTATTTATGAACAGGAAATCACCCAGATGCTACAGGCTCTGGGTTTAACATCCTGTCAAGTGCGCTGTGATGTTTGAGGTTAAATCATTCTAATTTTGGAAGGGTCATTAATCCCCAAGTTTCCGGGTCCCAAATTCATGCTGATATCTAACCAGGGGGAACGGGTAATAGTAGCGCTAGTGGAGATATAATCAACACCAATTTCGGCAACTTGGCGAATAGTTTGTAGGGTAATATTTCCTGATGCCTCAATTTTAATGCGGCTATTATACTGGCGAATCATCTCGATCGCCTCTTGCATCATAGCTACGGACATATTATCTAACATGATAATATCCGCCCCCGCATTTACCGCCGTTTTCACCTGTTCAATAGTTTCGGTTTCCACCTCAATGGTCAGAGGATAAGGCATAGTTTCGCGAATTAGGGCGATCGCTTTTTCAATACCCCCAGCCGCCAAAATATGATTATCTTTAATCAAAACCGCATCATCAAGTCCCATGCGATGATTTTTCGCCCCCCCGACTTGGACGGCATATTTTTCTAACAGTCGCAGTCCTGGGGTAGTTTTGCGGGTATCCACCAGTTGAGTCGGTAAATCAGCGATCGCATCCACATATTCACGGGTGGAAGTGGCTACCCCACTCAGTCGCATCGCCAAATTTAGGGCTACCCTTTCCCCCATCAACAAAGCATCTAGGGGTCCTTCTAATTGTAGGATTACTTGTCCACGATCGCACCGATCGCCATCTTTCACCGTTGGTGTCACCTCAAGGCGATCGCTTAACAGTTGAAAAACCCGCGCCGCCACTGCTAACCCCGCCATAATTCCTGGCGCTTTCGCGGACCAATGCGCTGTTCCCCATAAACTTTCCCCCCTCAACAAACCATCAGTAGTGCGATCGCCCCTACCAATATCTTCAGTTAACCACTGTTTTAGCTGAGGGTCTAGGACGATCCAGGGCGGTAAGATTGCTGATTTGGGTTTAATCATGCTATTGTTCCTTAAAAACTAAAGCCCCCCTCCGTTTATCACTGGAAGGAAGCTATAGTTTATATTAATCCTGGCATCTTGCTATTTTCCCAGGCAGCTACCCGCCAAGTATCTTCGCCGTTTCAGCGTTTCACATCCGAGTTCGGGATGGATCGGTGTGGTTCCACTGAGCCATAGACACCAGGAAAGACTTAAAATCTTTCGAGGTTGCTGGAAAGTCGCTCTCGCTTGTTTCCCTCGCACAATTAATAATAGTAGTAGGTTATCGGATATATGTCAACCCCTTTCACCAAATTTTTGGCAAATTTGTTGCCAAACCTCTCTGTGTGGGATTTTCCAGGTATCTGGGAATAGTTTATATTTAGGCAATGTTGCTGAAACTAGGCCCCTGGGAGGGTAAATTATAAAAATTAGCTAGGCTCCCCGGCCACGGCAATTTTTTGGTAAAATGTTGAACTGCTACGCTCAGATTGAAACTATGTTGCCCAAATGGTTAATACTACACTGGCGTTTATTATTGGTGTTATCAGTTATTGGCGGACTGCTTACGCCATTTGTGCTGAACTTATATATTAACTTGATCACCCAAACTCGCCGCTACACTGAGATCGCCGATGTTCCTGACAAACCGGTGGCGATCGTGTTTGGGGCGGGACTTTGGGCGGATGGAACCCCTACACCGATGTTAGCCGATCGCATTCAGGGGGCGATCGACCTGTACAAACTGGGACGGGTTGAAAAGATTTTAATGACCGGAGACAATGGCACTCCCGAATATAATGAGGTAGTGGCCATGCAGCTATATGCGATCGACCAAGGAGTTCCCGCAAACGACATTCGCCTGGACTATGCGGGATTTAGTACCTACGAAAGCTGTTATCGCGCCAGGGAAATTTTTGGCATCGAGACGGCGGTACTAATCACCCAACAATATCACCTACCCCGTGCGGTGTATATATGCAATCGTTTAGGGATTGATGCGATCGGTTTTGGGACACCGGACTGGGGCAAATTTCGGGATGATTCCATGCGATTCTATACCCGGCGAGAACTTCTAGCCGTTGTCAAAGCTGTTGTCCAAGTCCATATTCTTCGCCCTAAACCCACCTTCCTAGGACCCTTTGAGGGAATGTATTAATGACGAAGTCAGCACCCCCGGCTGAAGCACGGGGGCTTCGTGCCCCCCGCTTTCAGGTAGCTGACCAGCTTAAGCCTTAACT
>NZ_JBIMLI010000172.1:1291-8500 GCF_051859755.1 Limnospira sp. | reverse complement strand
TTCTAGTCGTAGGTTGGGTAAAGCGAAGCGACACCCAACAAATCCGGGTATACAAATTAGGCGATCGCTCCCCGTTTGTCAAGGTCGGTTTCTCCCTGGGGGGTAAAGAAACCCGGTTTCTCAAAGAAACCGGGTTTCTAGTCGTAGGTTGGGTAAAGCGAAGCGACACCCAACAAATCCGGGTATACAAATTAGGCGATCGCTCCCCGTTTGTCAAGGTCGGTTTCTCCCTGGGGGGTAAAGAAACCCGGTTTCTCAAAGAAACCGGGTTTCTAGTCGTAGGTTGGGTAAAGCGAAGCGACACCCAACAAATCCGGGTATACAAATTAGGCGATCGCTCCCCGTTTCTCAAGTTCGGTTTCTCCCTGGGGGGGTAAAGAAACCTAGTCGTAGGTTGGGTAAAGCCAAGCGACACCCAACAAATCCGGGTATACAAATTAGACGATCGCACCTTGAGCGATCGCTTCTTTCATTGATGCTAAATAAACCGGTTTTCTGTCTGGGTAATAGAGGCAGCCCGAGCCGGTGACGACATCAATTTTAGCGGCTTTGGGGGCGGGTTATAAATAGACTTTGCCAGAGGGGGGAAATGGCGATATTAATAATGCGATCGCCTGGTTTTCATGGCAGCCATTCCATAATTTCTGGGGGAATAGTTGCCCTTCCCTCTGGGGTGATTCCGGTCAGTGCCATCAGGGGGTAATTCCATGGGTGGGATGCCATCTATTTTAACGGGAATGTAGCCGAATTGTGCAGGTAAAATCCCTAAAATCGCAGCAGGTCGGGGCAAAAAAAACCCAGTTTCTGGCAGGATAGCGATTCCTTCACAAAGATTTAAGAAATCAACCGGGTGTCTCAGGGTTGGTCATGGGGTAAAATGGGGGTGACTTCTCCCGGTGCGCGGCTATGGATGAACAACGAGTGCAAGCCTATCTCTCCCTAATTCAAGAACTCCTCACCCGTCCCATTGAGGAAGTAAATGATATCCTCAACCGTCATCAGGAGTTGGTGGATGAGGGGTTTGTGCAGGTGTGTGAGTTGGTGGCGGCACAGTTGCAGCAAGCGGGACAAGACAACCAGGCGGCGTTTCTGCGGAATGTGGCGGAACAGGTGGGGGCGTTTTTGGCGCAGCGGGGGACTGGTGGAAATCAGCAAGCGGCGTTACAGCAATTTTGGCTACAACTGCTGCAAGCACAAATGCAGGACGGCACAACAGCAGTCCATCAGGTGATGCGGCAAAATATGGGGTTGATTGTTCCCGCCTTGGGGGATACGATTCCCCAGTCAATGCCGGGACTTCTCGCGCAGTACCCCGACCAAACCGAAGGGGTAGCAGCCTTAGTCGAAGATACCTGTACCAGTATTCGACAATTCCCCTATGGCAGATATGCAGAAGTACAAGAGATTGCCATCCGGGGCTATGGGGTGGTGCTGGAACTGCGGGCGGATAACCCCCCAAAACGGGCGCAAACCCTGAATAACCTCGGAGTTGCCCGCAGCACCCAAGCGGAGATGGGCATCGACCCCACCGCCAATCTGGAAAGGGCAATTACTGCCTACGATGAAGCGGCAGGGATTCGGCGCCGGTTGGGGTTAGACAAAGACCTCTCCCACACCCTGACTAACCTCGGAGTTGCCCGCAGCACCCAAGCTAATATGGGCATCGACCCCACCGCCAATCTGGAAAGGGCAATTACTGCCTACGATGAAGCCGCCGGGATTATGCGCCGGTTGGGGTTAGACAAAGACCTCTCCTCTACCCTGAATAACCTCGGAGTTGCCCGCAGCACCCAAGCTAATATGGGCATCGACCCCACCGCCAATCTGGAAAGGGCAATTACTGCCTACGATGAAGCCGCCGGGATTATGCGCCGGTTGGGGTTAGACAAAGACCTCTCCTCTACCCTGAATAACCTCGGAGTTGCCCGCAGCACCCAAGCTAATATGGGCATCGACCCCACCGCCAATCTGGAAAGGGCAATTACTGCCTACGATGAAGCCGCCGGGATTATGCGCCGGTTGGGGTTAGACAAAGACCTCTCCTCTACCCTGAATAACCTCGGAGTTGCCCGCAGCACCCAAGCTAATATGGGCATCGACCCCACCGCCAATCTGGAAAGGGCAATTACTGCCTACGATGAAGCCGCCGGGATTATGCGCCGGTTGGGGTTAGACAAAGACCTCTCCTCTACCCTGAATAACCTCGGAGTTGCCCGCAGCACCCAAGCTAATATGGGCATCGACCCCACCGCCAATCTGGAAAGGGCAATTACTGCCTACGATGAAGCCGCCGGGATTATGCGCCGGTTGGGGTTAGACAAAGACCTCTCCTCTACCCTGAATAACCTCGGAGTTGCCCGCAGCACCCAAGCTAATATGGGCATCGACCCCACCGCCAATCTGGAAAGGGCAATTACTGCCTACGATGAAGCCGCCGGGATTATGCGCCGGTTGGGGTTAGACAAAGACCTCTCCTCTACCCTGAATAACCTCGGAGTTGCCCGCAGCACCCAAGCTAATATGGGCATCGACCCCACCGCCAATCTGGAAAGGGCAATTACTGCCTACGATGAAGCCGCCGGGATTATGCGCCGGTTGGGGTTAGACAAAGACCTCTCCTCTACCCTGAATAACCTCGGAGTTGCCCGCAGCACCCAAGCTAATATGGGCATCGACCCCACCGCCAATCTGGAAAGGGCAATTACTGCCTACGATGAAGCCGCCGGGATTATGCGCCGGTTGGGGTTAGACAAAGACCTCTCCTCTACCCTGAATAACCTCGGAGTTGCCCGCAGCACCCAAGCTAATATGGGCATCGACCCCACCGCCAATCTGGAAAGGGCAATTACTGCCTACGATGAAGCCGCCGGGATTATGCGCCGGTTGGGGTTAGACAAAGACCTCTCCTCTACCCTGAATAACCTCGGAGTTGCCCGCAGCACCCAAGCTACTATGGGCATCGACCCCACCGCCAATCTGGAAAGGGCAATTACTGCCTACGATGAAGCCGCCGGGATTCGGCGCCGGTTGGGGTTAGACAAAGACCTCTCCCACACCCTGACTAACCTCGGACTTGCCCGCCGCACCCAAGCGGAGATGGGCATCAACCCCACGGCTAATCTGGAAAGGGCAATTACTGCCTACGATGAAGCCGCCGGGATTATGCGCCGGTTGGGGTTAGACAAAGACCTCTCCTCTACCCTGAATAACCTCGGAAATGCCCGCCGCACCCAAGCGGAGATGGGCATCAACCCCACGGCCAATCTGGAAAGGGCAATTACTGCCTACGATGAAGCCGCCGGGATTATGCGCCGGTTGGGGTTAGCCCGCGACTTAGCAACAACCCTGAATAACTTTGGTTTTGCCTACCAAGCTCAATCTCGCCTAGCTGGGAACAATCCCACCCAGACACAACAAGCCCTAGAAAATGCTTACCGTAGCTTCCAGGAAGCCCTAGACCAGGTGGAATATCTGCGGGGTGAAATTGGAGCCGATAGTGAGGGCTATAAACGCAACTTTAATGAAGAATGGAACAAAGTTTATCGTGGCATGGTGGAAGTATGCCTAGAGTTGGGCAGATATCAGGATGCCATTGAATATGTAGACCGCAGTAAAGCCCGGAACTTGGTGGAACTCATTGCCACCCGTGACGCTTATCCGGGGGGCGTGATTCCCGAAAACACCCGCCAACAGTTGCAATTACTCAGAATTGCCATTACCCAAGAAGAACGTCGCCTGCAAAAGGAGGACAACCCGGACACGACCTACATCAACCAACTGCGGCAACAAAAGCAGCAACTCGAACCCTACAAACCCCTGCATTTTCAGGGGATGCAAGGGTTACTGGATGAGGAAACCGCGATTTTGGAATGGTACATCCTGCCGGGTCAAAAATTCCTCACCTTCACCCTCACCGCCCAAAGTCTCAACCTCTGGACATCTTCCGAGGAAGACCTACAGCAACTAGACGACTGGGGAAATGCCTATCTAATCGCCTACTATCAGGCTAAAGAAGCCAAACAACAAGCGATCACAGCCTTAAAAGCAGCCCGAACAGAAGCCGAACGGCAACAAGCAGAACGTCTGCTCAAAGAAGCTGAAGATATCTGGCAAAATCCCCTAGCCCAACGCCTGGAAGAACTCGCCAAAATCCTGCATCTGGATGAAATCCTGCAAAACCTGCGACAAAACTTCCCCAACTGCCAAAAACTAATCCTTATCCCCCACCGCTTCCTGCACCTGTTCCCCCTCCATGCTTTACCTGTTCATCTTCCCTCATCCCCCAACCCTCTTCTCCTAGATGGGGAGAAGGGGGCTAATTTCCCCTCTTCTCTCCTCTCCCAAGTTGGGAGAGGGGCTGGGGGTGAGGGCAGTGAGGGCAAATTCCTCCAAGACCTCTTCCCCAAAGGTGTCACCTATGCCCCCAACTGCCAACTGCTGCAACAAGCCCAAAACCGCCCCCGCTTTAACTTTAAGCGCCTCTTTGCTATCCAAAACCCCACCGAAGACCTGGGTTGGGCTGATGTAGAAATCGAAACCATCGGCACCCTCTTCCCCGACCAGAACATACTGGTGGAGGATGAAGCTACTACCGCCAAACTCTTGGACAAACAACAGGGGGAACTCCTCAGCCAAATTCATCACCTGTTCTTCTTCGGTCACGGTAGCTTTAACCCTACCTCCCCCCTGGACTCCGGCTTACTCCTAGCGGATGGAGTCCTCACCTTAGAAAACATCATCGCCAAGCTGAACCTGAGCAATTGCAGCCTGGTCACGCTCTCCGCCTGCGAAACCGGACAGGTCGCCATTGACCGAACCGACGAATATATCAGCCTCTCCAGTGGCTTTATCCTGGCGGGTAGCCCTAGCGTCCTGGTTAGCCTCTGGTCGGTCAATCAGGTTTCTACCGCCCTGCTGCTGATTAGAACCTACGAATTGCTGCAACAACAACCGGGTAAACTCGCCCAAGCGTTGCAGGCGGCTCAAAAGTGGCTGCGAGAAACCACCGTCAGCGGCTTTCAACAATGGCGAGAAAAATGCCCCCTATTTTCTGACGAGTGGCGCGATGAATTACAACTCATTTTTGCACAGATGGGGGAAAATCAAGAGGAGGGGGTCAATCATCGCCCCTATCAATCCCCCTACCACTGGGCTGCATTTTGTATCGTTGGAGAAGGAGAACAAGCTATGGCTAGTGATGCCAAAAAAATCGCCGTTTTTACCGCCCTCCTGGAAGAAAATCCCGATAATTGGATTGCTAAACACGGGGAAAGTTTACTGGAATTACGGCAGCAACTGGGTGATGATGAGGAAAAAAATGCCGCCGCTATTGAAGGGTGGCTGCAACAGCATCAGAACTTATACGAACAATACACGGCTAAACTCGCCCCCCGTAAACGCAGTTTAAGCCTCAGCAATCAAGAAATGGGTTTTCCGGGAACTAAACCTCCTGGAAATGATAAATCTTTAGATGAAATGATTAAACAAGAGGTTAAAAACAACACCAACCTAGGCAATTCTGAACCTTCTCCAGACCAAAACCGTGAAAAACCTCAATCTTAGTCTCACGGCTTTCCACCTGTGCCAATTCTTAGATGATGCACCGGATACCCACAGCCCCGATGCGGGTTTTTTGTGGGATGATTTGCGAGGGTTGGCAGCAAAAATCCCGTTTCCTCAACTAACACAGTTCACGGAACCGACGGACGCAAACCCAGAACATAACATCGATTTTGCAGGGATTAAAATCGCGGATATCTCCCTAGGGGGAAGCCTCAGCACGTTTAAGATGAACGACACCTATTCGGCGGATTTAACCCTGTATTTCCCCGATGAAAAGGCTGATTTTTCCCCAGAAAATGTGGCGATATTTCAACCCCAAGCGTTAATCGATGTGAGGGCAAATCTGGGCAAGGTGCTATGGTTGAGTGGTGAAAGTGAGGATTTAAATCAACTGGAATTGAGCAGCGCGAAAGAGTGGGCAAAAAACTTGTGTCCACAGGCTGAATATATGACGGAAGATAGGCTGTTTAATTGCCCGTTGTTTATCTTCGCGGCTGAGTCGGTGACGATTTTAATTTCCCTGGCTAAACCGGGTGCGGTAGACTTAAAACGCGCCGAAGATAATTACTATAATCTGCGGAATTTATTCTGGAATTATCAGAAAATTGTGGTGGTGGCGGGACTGGCGAAAGAGGGTTATCAAGGCGCTAGACACCTCTACAGTGAGCTGGAAGGCAAGGTAAAGGAGTTTAACCAGGTTTTCCGGTTGGAGACACCGGAGGAACGCCTAGAAAGGCTGGATGCACTGTTACAAAGCATTCCCCAAAAGCTACTGGACTATAACTGTAAATTGCGCGACCTCAAAGCACATTATACCACAACTGAGGTGAATTTGCAAAACTTTCAGAGGTCTCTGTCCCATATCCTGGCTGAAAAATCAGACGATCGCCTTTCCTACTGGTCAGATTTTGCCACAACAAAGGCTCCCCTGCGTCTCCAGCAAATCAAAACCTATATCGACTATCTCGAACCCGGTCAAGTGCTATTTAGCGATTTGATTAACAGCATTCGCGCGACGACTGAACTGGAACAAGCGAAAAGCGATCGCCAACGTCAACAAGCGGAAGCAGCCTACTACAAACAACAACAAGACGCTAACCAGGACTTACAAGACCATATCCAAGCCGTGGGTGTGGGAATTGCGGCGGGTGCGATCGTCGCTTCAACTTCCGGGTTAATCACCCAACCTTGGCGGTTGCCTAGTCGCGATCGCTTTTGGCTTTGGCCGCATCCGTTTATTATAGCATTGTTGGGGAGCATATTTTGTTCATGGGGTGCGTGGTGGGTGGCAGAGAAATTGATTAAAAAGGGACGACCAAAGGATAAGTGAACGGGGTTTCTCCGTGGGGGGGTCAAGAAACCCGGTTTCTCAAAGAAACCGGGTTTCTAGTCGTAGGTTTGGTAAAGCCAAGCGACACCCAACAAATTCAGGTAAAATGTTGGGTTCCATTGCATTTCACCCAACCTACAAATTAGGCGATCGCTCCCCGTTTCTCAAGGTCGGTTTCTCCCTGGGGGGGTAAAGAAACCCGGTTTCTTTGAGAAACCGGGTTTCTAGTCGTAGGTTGGGTAAAGCCAAGCGACACCCAACAAATTCAGGTAAAATGTTGGGTTCCATTGCATTTCACCCAACCTACAAATTAGGCG
>NZ_JBIMLI010000172.1:0-1193 GCF_051859755.1 Limnospira sp. | reverse complement strand
CGATCGCTCCCCGTTTCTCAAGGTCGTAGGTTGGGTAAAGCCAAGCGACACCCAACAAATTCAGGTATTGGGGGGGTCAAGTGGTAGGTTGGGTAAAGGGAAGCACCCCAGGGTATTATTTTCGATCCATGAACAATCCTCTGGACAAGCTGAGCAAAGCCGAACTCATCGCCCTGTTGGGCGTGCGGGAGAGCCAACTGGCGTCTAGGGATAAATCCATTGAGTCCAAAGATGAGCGCATCGAAAAGCTGGAGGGGATTCTTGCCAAGTTCCAGAAGATGCTCTTCGGCCAGAAGCGGGAACGCTTCGAATCACCCGACCAACTCAGTCTGCCTTTTGAAACGACGGCAGAACAACAGCAGGAAGCCCAGCAAGAGCTCACCGAAAAGGTGGAGTACGTCCGGAAAAAATCCCGTGCGTCACATCCCGGCAGGACAAAACTGCCCGAACATCTTCCGGTAGAGGAAATCGAGCTATATCCTGAAGGAGATCTGAGCGCAATGACCTGTATCGGTAAAGAAATCACCGAAGAGCTGGACTATATTCCCGGCAGCTACCTCATCCGCCGATACATCCGTTACAAATATGTCTCTAAAGTACAGGACACCAAATCTCCGATAGCCATTGCACCGCTTCCTTCCCGTCTGATTGAGAAAGGCAGCGTAGGAAATGGCCTGCTTGCCTCGATCCTGACAGACAAATACGTGGATCACCTGCCGCTCTACCGCCAGCTGCAACGCTTCAAACGCGAAAACATCCCCATAGCCGCTTCCACGCTGGATGGCTGGACAAGACAGGGAATGGAACGGCTGGAAATCCTGTATGACTGGCTGGTGAAAGCCACCTGCGGGAAAGGATACCTCCAGGCCGATGAAACCACCATCAAAGTACTGGACAGTACCAAGAAGAAAGATACACATCTGGGCTACTACTGGGTTTACCATAACCCCGTAGACGGCACCGTATTGTTTGATTACCAAAAGGGACGCGACCAGGCGGCTCCCAAAAAGATATTGGAAGGTTTCAAAGGCTACCTGCAGAGCGATGGGTACGCTTCATACGAATACTATGCAACCCAGCGGGGAGTTACCCACCTGGGATGCTGGGCACATGCAAGTTTTTGCCAGTATTCTTGGATTTTTTCGGCGATTTCTTCTCTGGTATAAGCGCGTGTATTGGGGAGAGTAGCTTCT
>NZ_JBIMLI010000171.1:0-8595 GCF_051859755.1 Limnospira sp. | reverse complement strand
TGGATAGAATGAGTACAAAGTTCTGGGTGAAGTGGCAATGACTGAGTTGCTTGAGGGTGCGATCGCCTAATTGAAAACTTTGCCTGCTGATGAGCAAGATGCGATCGCTTCGCGCTCTGGGATAATTCATTCTCCCGGTCTCCCGATATTCTTGCCAAACTAGCAGATACAGAGATAGATTTTCACCGATTTTCTGACAGTTGAAACAACAAAGAGGTCACTTATGCAAAACTCTCGTCATGTTTCCTTACTAACAAATGGACAAGATCAAGTCCTAACCATTCCCCATGAACTTGCCCTATCGGGTACAGAAGTTTTGTTACGCAAAGCAGGTCATCGCTTAATCATTGAACCCATTCCTGCTAATTCTCTCCTTTCTTTGCTAACTACGTTGCCAGACATTACGGATGATTTCCCTAATATAGATGAGGGGTTACTTCCCCTTGATGACATCACACTTTAGTACCACCCAATGACCTATCAATACCTCCTTGATACAAATATCCTGTCAGATTTGGTCAGACATCCTCAAGGTCGGATTTTCCAGCATATTGTAGATGTCTGGGAAGACAGCGTTTGTACTAGCATCATTGTGGCGTGTGAACTACGATGAAGTTAGATAATTGGTTGCTTTGAAAATACAAGATTTGGCATAGGATGTCTTTGGTTTAAGCGAAGAGCATGATTTAATCTCAAATTAGGTTAATTCCTACTGTCTAAGATGGAGTTGGTTGAGGCTATAAACTTAACACTTTAAAGACGACAGATAGTAGTAGACACCCGGTTTCCGAGGTGGCAGGCGAGCCAGGTGCAGAAACCGGGTTTTTTAACTATTCTGGATGAATTTAGCGGAAAAGTACATCTGATCGCATTGTCAGGGTCAGATCTTGTTCTGGGTTAATCACAACGACATCCACCTGACCGCGACCAATGAAGACTCCCGCCAGAGCCCCTAGTCCCGCGCCGCCGAGAACTTCCTCAGTGGCGATCGCTTTATCTCCGAGTACCCCCGCCAAAGCCGCCGCCGCCGCCGCACCCACAGCAGCACCTTTAAGGATATTACCAGCAGAAGGACCACGACGGACGGTTTCCGTGCGGGTGACAACGTTAGAATTAGCATCAAGACGATATCGGCGATTGTTGCTGATAATCACCTCATTAGCCACAAACTGAGAACCACCAGAAGCGGGTCGCAATTCCCCAACAATTTCCGCCCCTGCGGGTATCCAAACCCGTCCTTGGTTAGTACGGATATCTTGGGCGACTACCATAGTCAGAGCGGTCGTTTCTGTGGGGGTGAGAACGATTCTATCAGCTTCTGGGTATTCCACGGGGATAGTTGTTCCGGCGGAAATTCTTTCCCGTTGTAGAGAACCCGGTAATTGTTGGGCGCGCGCTACGGTTTGATGCAGCAATAGAGGGGCTGCTAGTCCAGTAGTTAAACCGAGGGTGAGGAAGATAGATGTAGCAGAACGGTAGAGTTTTTGGTGGAACATAGTTTACATTATCCTCGGGTGTAAATTAATTGATTTGTCTCTATTGACGTGGGTTGTTTGAATTTAGTTCACAATTTCTGGAGAAATTTGTTTAACCCGGACAGTTAAAGTTGGCAAAAAGCTGACGGAAACGGCGATCGCTTAGTTGAGCGACAGGGTAGGTTAATTAGGCTGTACTGGCGGTATTTAGCACATCAGCGCTCACCCTGTCTCTATAGTCTATCTGGGTTAAATATTAACCGAGATTTTAGGGAACAGGCACAGAATATTCTCTTTCTCGGACGGCGGGACCTCTGACCACAATGCGGAAGCGACGAGACGGGGGGAGGTTGGCGATTAAATCGAATTTACCTTCAGAATCCGTGACGATCGCCCGATTATCAATATCAACTATATCCATCGGATCAACTTGTCCTACAATTCTAGCTCTCCTAGGGCTAAGTCGCGTTACCTGAAACACTTGTAAATCAGACAAAGGTGGAGTTAGATCAGGAGCAGTGGGAGGTAGGTTAAGGTTAACTACGGAGGATTTTTCTCTGTTAATTTGGGTTTCTTGTCCCTCTGCGGAAGCGCCCACAATACCTTCAACGGTGCTAATACCCGTTTTACCATCTGGTCCAACATCGACCCCAAAGGAAGTTCCCCTAACTCCGGCGACAGTTACAGGGGTTTCTACTCGAAAAGGGGAGGTTTCCACAGACTCTTCAGAGTTTTGGGAGTCTTGGCTAAATATTCCTTCCCAGTTTAGGGCGGCGATTTCCTGGGGGGGGTGAGAAGCGGTAGAATTACGGAATGGGGCGCTAACAAAACGGGCGATGGAAGACCTAACCCGACCTTTGGAAATAAAAACAACGGTTTCTTGGTTAGGGTCGAGTCCTGGTTGTCCTGATAGGCTTCTAATTTCCAGGGTGGTGTTTTCTGCTAATTCCAAAACACCGATATTGCTATCTACTCGTAAAATAGCGATCGCACGTCTTCCGGTTGTGATCACGTCTCCCACCCCTAAGCGATCGCCAAATTGGGCTGGTCTACCATTAATGGTAACTCTCCCCTGGAGTTCCTCTACCATCAAACTGCGGGTGGCGGTCCGGTCAACCTGGGATAATGGGGAGGTATTAGCGATCGCCGGTTTAATAGCCCCGAAGATACCTAATTCCATCATGGTAATGGCGATCGCCGTCATTCCCGGTATCAGAAAGAAGGCATACTTGAAAAAGTTGTCACCGTTGGGCTTTAGCCAACTCGTCCCTGTTGTTACCATTTTCCTAATTAAATCTATGCTGTCGCTTCAGTTTACGCAATTTACCCGCCGGGTTATCCCCTTAGTTGCTGTGGTCTCCTTAGCTTTAGTCGGATTTACTCCGATTTTAGTTGCCATAGGTGAGGAGGTTACTACCCCAGATCCACGTCTGACAGAGGCTGATACCGCTTTTGCTGCGGGGGTAAAATTAGTACAAGAGGGATCTCCAGAATCTCTACAACAAGCCCTGGTTGAGCTTAACCAAGCCCTAATATTGTATCAACAACTGGGTTTAGGGTCTCAGGCGGCTGAGACTTTCCTGGGTTTGGGATTAGTTTATAAGACCTTGGGGGACTTGCGAGCCAGTTTAGAGGCTTATCAGGAGGCTTTGAGTTATTATCAGAGTAGCGATCGCATTTTGGATGCTGCCTATAGCCTCAACCAAATTGGCAAAATTCACTATGAGTTAGGGAATTATCAGAAAGCAGTTGAAGTCTATCAACAGGCGATTATTTTTTATACTCAAGGGGGAGATCTCCGGGGGAAAGCCTACGCTTTAAATAATTTGGGGGCGGTTTATGAACCTTTAGGGAAGTTTCAAGAAGCCCTGGAAGCCTACACCCAAGCCTTAGAATTACACGAACGGGCTAATAATAGGGTAGGATTGGCTAGTAGTCTGAATAATTTGGGTTTGCTTTATGATGCTTTGGGAAATTTTGAACTGAGTTTAGATTATTATAAGCGATCGCTTAGTTTGTGGCAAGAGTTAAATGATGTCCGTGGCGAAGCTAGTACCCTCAATAATATAGGGTTATATCATGAGTCTCAGGATGATTTCCAGCCGGCTTTACAAAGTTTTCAACAGGCTTTAGGACGATATCAGGAAATTGGCGATCTTCGCGGAGAGGCTACTACTCTTAATAATATTGGCTTTACCTATACTAGGTTGGAAAACTGGAATGCTGCACAACAGTCTTATCAGCAAGCCTTACCTTTATGGGAGGAAATTGGCAACCGTAGCGGACTGGGAAGCACTTTAAATAATATCGGTGTGGTTTCTGCTGCACTGGGAGAGTTTGACCGGGCTTTAGAATTTTATCAGCAGGCTTTAGTTATACGCCAAGAAATTGGCGATCGCTCTCGGGAAGCCCTATCTTTATATCGAATAGCGATCGCCCAGAGGGAATTAGGTAATCAAGATGATTCTTTAATGGCTATTCAAGCCGCTATTGAGATTATAGAAGACTTGCGGACTCATGTAGTTAGCCAAGATTTAAGAACCTCATTTTTTGCATCCAAACAAGAATATTATGAGTTTTATATTGACTTGTTAATGGACTTCCATCAACAAAATCCGGGACAAGGATATGATGGTTTAGCCTTAGCAGTTAGTGAACGAGCAAAAGCGCGATCGCTTTTAGATTTACTAGCCGAAATTTCCGGAGAAGTTCAAGGAGGTATTGACCCGCAAATACTAGCTGAAAAACAACAAATTCAGCAACAATTAGCCGCTGCAGAAGAACGTCGCATTCAACTACTCAGTCAACAACATACAGACTCTCAAAAAACCGCCATTGATAATGAATTAGAACAGCTACTAATTAAATACCGCAGTATTTTCGGTCAAATTCGCGCTACCAGTCCCCGCTATGCCGCCCTAACTCAACCAGAACCCTTAAATTTAGCCGAAATTCAAGAAAGCGTTATCGACAAAGACAGTGTATTGTTGGCTTATTTTGTTGGAGAAAAACGGAGTTTTCTCTGGATAGTTACTCACAACTATATTAGTAGTTATGAACTCCCAGGTCGAGAAGTTTTAGAAGCCGAAACCAAGAGGTTTAGGGATAGTTTCATTTTTGGCAATCTCAGAATTAGACGAACTTTAGCAGAAAATGCTGGTAAAAACTTGGGTCAAATTCTCCTCGAACCCTTATCTAATTATACTGATAAAAGTCGGGTTTTAATAGTACCTTATGGAGTCTTAAACTTTGTTCCTTTTGTCGCCCTCGCTTATCAATCCAGTGATGAAGAATATCGACCATTAATTATTACCAGAGAAGTCGTAACTCTCCCATCTGCTTCCGCTTTAGCGGTTCTGAGAAATGAACTTTTTGGCCGGCAACCAGCAGAAAGATACTTAGCAATTTTGGCAGATCCGGTGTTTGGCACTAATGATGAAAGATTGCATAATAATAATGAGATTACTTCAACTTCTTTGCCTCCTGATTTAGAGCAATCGGCGCGAGAGTCCGGCATCTTATTTGACCGCCTACCTTTTACACAGACGGAAGCCGAACAAATTGTATCTTTATTTCCCGCAGAATCTTTTAGCAAAGAATATGGTTTTGCGGCTACCCGCGAGGTGGCTATCAGTGATAAAATGAGTCAGTATAGAATTATTCATTATGCTACTCATGGGATACTCAACAGCCAAAATCCTGAACTGTCTGGCTTGGTGCTTTCCTTGGTTAATCCTGACGGTCAGCCTGTCAATGGTTTTGTGAGACTACATGATATTTTTAACCTAAATTTACCCGCTGATTTGGTGGTTTTAAGTGCCTGCGAAACGGGTTTAGGGCAACAGGTTAGGGGAGAAGGTTTGGTGGGACTTACGAGGGGATTTATGTATGCTGGCGCGGCGCGTGTGGTGGTGAGTTTATGGAGTGTAGATGACCAAGCTACAGCAGAATTAATGGTGTTATTCTATCGTTATATGCTCGACAATGGTCTCTCCCCCGCCGCCGCACTTCGTCAAGCACAAATTGAAATCTGGCAAAACTCTCAATGGCATTCTCCCTATTATTGGGCGGGTTTTACTATTCAGGGAGAATGGCAAAATTAGCGAGATGGTGGGTACGCGATCGCTTCATAATCACCAACCCAGGAAGTGATGAACCGCGTATTATATTAAGGATTGATGAACTGGTAGCGTCAGACCCTTGTATAATAAGTGTTATGGGAATGAATGAACCTGACGCACCAGATAGTCAATTATGGAATTGTACGCGATCGCTTGCTCATCAAAGACCTAGGAAGTGATGAACTGCGTACCTGATTAAGGATTCAATTAAAAATACTCAGATTAAGCGATCGCACTATTTCTTCAATTAAAAATAAACCGGCTACTGAATTTCCGGTATCATCAAGAGGAGGACTATAACAAGCGATCGCCCCCCAACCGGGAATCACCGATAAAACCACCCCACTGACTCCCGACTTAGTAGGGACTCCCACCCGGACCGCAAATCGACTAGAGGCTTCATATAACCCACAGGTCATCATCAATGCTTTCACCTGTCTACAGGGTTCTATCCAAGTCGGTTGAGGAGGCTGCAATAATAACATCCCCAATTTAGCCAGATCTTCCACTGTGGCAGACAAACAACAAATATGATTGTAAGCATCAATAGCAGTGATCGCATCAGAAATAGTCCCCCGGTGATATAATTCCGTAGTGATGGCATCATTACGAGAATTGGGGGCCGAACGCACAGAATTGAGCGTATCGTGATCCAATTGCAGACAACAGCCGCCCCAATGATTTAACCAATCACATAATACTTGGCATCGTGTTTGTCCATCAGGGCCAGGAAGCAACGCCGATAAAGCGATCGCACCACTATTAATCATAGGATTACGGGGCCAGCCACCATCAGCCTGCAATTGTTCCAGAGAATTGAACGGGTAATCAGAAGGTTCCATTCCCACCTGTGCAAATATGCGATCGCCCCCCAACTCTACCAACATATACAACAACAGAAATGGCTTAACCACACTCATCAGGGAAAATCTCAGATCACCATTGCCTAATAAATAACAGTTCCCCTGGGAATCTAAAACTTGAACTGCGAATGCCTTGGGACAGGCTATGGCTAACTGAGGAATATAGGTCGGTAAACTGCCTTCATCGCTGCGAGACTTAGCAGCTTCAACCCATGTCTCTAGTTGCACCAGGTTTAAACTCAATCTTGCCCGACTATTCATAGGCTTATAGATTAACCAAAACTCTATTATCTATTTTGACTCCGATTTGGGAGAGTTATATAAACCACCAGATTGAGTTTGTTATCTGTTGGCTGCTATAGTTTCTCTGAACTGCGCCGGAATATGGCAAGATGGGTTAGGGAAAAAAATAATAATTTATGCTGAATTTGTCCAAGTCCATAATGAATACCTGTAAACGCTGGCTGAAAACTGGCCTGATTGCCCTATTGCTGTGTGTTCTTTCCGTCGGTCTGAGCGCCGCTTGGTGGGATGGCGGCAATAGTACGCCAAAACGGGAAAGTGTCTTACCTGCTGGTAATGCTATTACTGATGGTAAGGCTCTCCTGCGCTATGCTCTCCCTATTGACAATGAGCCGATTCGCAAATTTCAGGGTAGCCTTGAAGAGATTGCTGATCGCATTAGGGGTAAACGCTGGAGTCCTATTAAGGGAGATATTACCACTGCTGCTAGGATTCTATCTATCAATGAAGGGGATATTTTGGCTAGTATCCCCGACGCGCGCCAAGCTGAAGCTAAGGCTATTATTGAGGAACTCAGAGCCGAAATTGAGCGAATGCGATCGGCTTTGGATGTTAAAGATGGTGAAACACTTCTAGAAACCCGCGCCTCTATGTTGTCTCAGGTGACTCAGCTTCAGGAAATGATGGTTGGAGAATTTCCTTTTGAGGTCCCCGCAGAATATGCCAATATCCCCCAACTCAAAGGCCGTGCTACCGTCAAGATGACTACCTCTGAAGGCGATATTACCCTCGTCGTCGATGGTTATAGCGCTCCGGTAACGGCCGGTAATTTTGTGGATTTGGTGCAACGTGGGTTTTATGATGGGTTGGAGTTTATCCGCTCCGAAGAGTCCTATGTTTTGCAAGTCGGAGATCCACCCGGTCCAGAGGAGGGATTTATTGACCCCGACACAGGCGAATATAGGGCTGTTCCTCTGGAAATTTTGGTGCGTGGGGACGATGAGCCTACTTATGGGATTACCCTAGAGGCGGCGGGTCGTTATCGTGATCAGCCAGTTTTGCCCTTTTCTGCTTATGGAACTGTCGCTATGGCTCGTCCTGAAAGTGACCCGGACGGCGGCTCTTCTCAGTTTTTCTTCTTCTTGTTTGAACCAGAACTGACTCCGGCGGGACTTAATTTGCTTGATGGTCGCTATTCTGTGTTTGGATATGTGACCGAAGGTAAGGAAGTTTTGCGGAATTTGACACAGGGTGATGCGATCGCATCTGCTAAGGTCATTCAAGGGTTAGAAAATTTGGTTCAACCTAAGAAGTCCGCTTAACCAAGCCTTGAAAGTGGCAATTAATAAATTGCCACTACCCACTATTATCGATGATTGTACTCTCTCATCATTTGTGCCAGCTATTATGGCTATTTTAGAATTAGTATCTGTGGCTGCTTTGGGTGTTCTCGTGGGATTATTCCTGTTTAATATCAATTCTAAACGGGAAGAACAACGCCAGCTTGATCATGCTTTTTATCAATTAATTGAATCCCAAGATGGCGAAATTTCTTTAATTCAATTAGCCGCTTTGGCGCGGGTTAGTGCTGATGTCGCTCAAGAATATTTAGACCGACAAGCCGGGGTATTTGCTGCTATTCCTGAGTTTGATCAAGATGGTAATACCTTCTATCGATTTCCCCGCCTACGGCTTCCTAAGCAGTTTCCAGAGCGATCGCCTAATCAGGATTGGTAAAACCCCCACCATAAAATCAGTATATCTATAACCTGGTAATTACCGGAAAACTCAGGAAAATTTATACAAATAGCCATCTCTCCTAAAAACAGGTTTCAAATCTATTGGCTTCACTGAAAACTGAGTTTGGTCAGGTTTGGTTAAAACAAAACTGCC
>NZ_JBIMLI010000170.1:0-8667 GCF_051859755.1 Limnospira sp. | reverse complement strand
GAATCTTTCTAAAAGCTTTGCGGGATACCGCCTCTGTTGCCTTAACGGGTAATAGTGCTATCGTCGCATTGTCAGGCAATAGCCGGATAAATGTCGCGTAAATGTATCAGCGTCAATTGCTCAACCTCCTGGGAAATCATGATCTTCCCATTTATGTTAAGTTTTGTAACAAATTTTAATTAATGTTAAAAATTCGCCCGATTCGAGGCAGGGGACTTGACTTTTGCCTGGGCTTCATGGTATATTCTATATAATAGAGATATATGCTTTTTGTTCTGGGATAGACATATTACCATTATCTAACTATACATCTATCATAGCATTCCTCGCCGTCCCTGTCAACCTCTATTCTTTCCGCGCGAGGGTTGGTTAATTGAATAAAAAATCAAGTTATTCTTGAGCGCCAGCGGCTCTCAACAGCTTAACAATTTCGTGATGTCGGTTAAATTCGGCTAACATTAAAGCTGTACAACCCCCACGATGTTTAAGATTAATATTTGCACCGCGTTCAATGAGCAATTGAACTGCGAACTGATGACCACGATGAGCCGCCCACATCAAAGCTGTAGCTCCCTTTTCGTCCTGAAGATTCAGGTCAATTGGGGTAAGAAGTAGCCGTTCAATAATCGCCACATTTCCCACTTCAGCGGCGGTCATCAAGGGAGTTTTACCGCCTTCTGTAGTCAGATGAATATCGGCACCACTATTAAGCAGGATTTGTACAGCGTTTAAATCTCCCTGTCGGATAGCCAAAGAAAGAGGAGTTTCGCCACTAATTTTAGCATTAAGAAGAGCATCACGGCGATCGCGAGAAATACGAGGAACTAACAGAGTCATAATTTCACTATGTCCCTGGATAGCTGCCAACATCAGGGGGACATCGCCGAAGCGATTAACCGCGTGAACATCAGCACCCCAACCCAATAGGAGTTTCACCATATCCTGGTGTCCTTCTAGGACAGCCAAATGTAGAGCAGTTTCACCATCGCGATCGCCAGTATAAATATCAGCCCCAGCTTTAAGCAAGGCACTAGCGATAGATAATTGACCCTGAGCCGCCGCCGCCATGAGAGCGGTGCTACCATCGCTATTGCGGGCATTAACATTAGCCCCAGCTCGGATCAATAATTCTACCATTTGCCAATCTCCCCTATCAGTAGCCACCATAAGGGGAGTTTCCCCAGACTCATTACAGACATTGACATTTAAACCCATGTCCAGCCAGGTGGGGAGACCTTCAGGGCGACCAGAGGCAACCACCGGAAATAATATGCTCGAATCAGGTAATGGCTCTAAGGTAGCCCCAGCTTCCCGGAGGTCTTCAGCAATTTCGAGATGGTTTTGTGATAGGGCTAATTTCCAGGCTGTATCGCCGGAGCGATCGATGACATTAACATCAGCCCCATGGTGGCATAGCAATTTTACCATAGAGCGATCGCCCATCTGGGTAGCAGCCATGAGAGCCGTGCTACCGTCCTCATTTTGAGCATTGACATTAGCGCCGCTTTGTAGTAGAAAACGAGCGCAATCAAGTTGAGCATGAGCCGCCGCCACCATAAGGGCCGTGATACCATAGCGGCGACTAGCATAATTAACATCAGCTCCCCGTTGCACCAACACCCGCAAAATCTCCAAGTATCCTGCCTGTGCTGCGAACATTAACACCGTAACACCATCGCGATCTTTAGCGTTAGCATTTCCCCCCTTAGCCAGGAGAGCGCGGGTGTTAATTAAATTACCCGTCTTAACCGCTCTAAGTAAGGTAGTGTCCCGCTGTGTTGTTGAACCCATGAAATGTTTTTCTCATCCCACTCGTTGGTTGGAGGACAGAACTACGATGACTCCATAATAGAGAACCCCGCAGTTGCCAATTGCATCTTCGCAGGATCTATCAAAAACAGTCAATCTTTTTAGCCCATAACATAAGCAAATTCCCACAGCCGGAAGATATCACAAACACAACTGATCGGTAATATGCTAAGTTTTATTAAGGTTTCATCATTTTACCGATTCGGAGAACACTATGGATCTGCCAATTCCAGATACTATCAAACCCTACCTGAATTTTATTCACCCAGCGATTATGTGGGTGTTGTTAGCGCTAACAATTTACGCAATGTACCTAGGGGTGCAAATTCGGCGCACCAGGTCATCCGAGGGGGAACAGAAAAAAGAACTGATCAAGGGAAAATTCAATAGCAAACACTATCAAGTCGGGTCGCTGATCCTGGCTTTGATGGTGCTAGGCTCTATTGGTGGAATGAGTGTCACCTATATCAACAACCATAAATTATTTGTGGGTCCTCATCTCCTAGTAGGATTAGGGATGACTGGAATGGTGGCGGTTTCAGCTTCTCTGAGTCCCCTGATGCAAAAGGGGGTTAATTGGGCGCGATATACTCATATCGGCTTGAACACAGTATTGTTAGGACTGTTTTTATGGCAAGCCCTAACAGGGGTAGAAATCCTGCAACGGATTATCAGCAATATGTAGTTTGACACTCCCCGCGCTAAAGCGACGGGGATTCTTCACTCAACGAGCCAACTTGCTCAGACAGGATTGCTCCAGCCAAAGTAGAGGTCGATTCTCCTGAAGCGTTGCTTGCGTCTAGCGCCAAAGTTCCGGTATGCCCTACCGTACTCAATCCCCGACTAAGGATGTTTCTCGCTGCATTATAGTCCCTGTCCATCACACATCCACATCGACAAACATGAGTTCGAGTGGATAAAGTCTTCTGCACAATGACACCGCAGCGAGAGCATTCCTGGCTTGTCCTGTGGGGTGGAACAGCAATAGTGCTCTTGCCGAACACCTTGCCCAAATATTCCAACCACACCCTAAACTGATACCAGGAAGCGTCGCTAATCGATTTAGCAAGGCTGTGATTTCGCACCATATTCCTGATTCTCAAATCTTCATAGGCTACCAAGTCGTTAGACTGGATTACGCATCTTGCCAACTTCACAGCCAAATCTTTACGCTGCCTACTTATCTTGAGATGGCGCTTGCCTAGAACCACCTTGGCCTTGGCTCGATTCTGACCCCCTTTCTTCCTTCTGGAAACAGTGCGCTGCGACTGCTTTAGTCGTGATTCACTTTTCCTGAGATGCCGGGGGTTTCCAACTGTTTCACCGTTGCTATCGGTGTAGAACTCTTTGAGTCCAACATCCAAGCCGATGGCTCGACCAGAGGGTTCAACAAATTCAGTCCGTTCTACACGAATACAGAACTGAACATAGTAGCCATCGGCTCTTTTGACGAGGCGAACTCGCTTAATCTGCTCTATTGGATAGAAATGCAGATCACGAGTGCCTTTGAGCTTTAGTCTACCAATGCCCTTCTTGTCGGTGAAGGTGATTGCCTTGCGATTCGAGTCTAACTTCCACCCAGAGGTTTTGTACTCTACCGAGCGGTTATTTTTCTTAAAAGAGGGAAACCCTTTCTTTCCGGGGATACCCTTCTTGCAGTTTTCGTAGAATCGAGAGATTGCACTCCAGGCTCTTTCTGCGGATGCTTGCCGAGCCATGCTGTTGAGTTCAGCAGCAAAAGGGAATTCCTTAGCAAGTTGAGCACATAGCTTTTGCAGGTCGTTCTGTCCAGTTCCCTGGTTGTCCATCCAATAACGGATGGCTTGGTTTCGGATGAACTGAACTGTTCTCACCGCCTCGTCTATGGCGCTGAATTGCTGGGGTTTTCCGTAGGCTTTGAACTCTAGTACAGTTAAACTAAGCCGGGTAGTCGCCCACCCGACTCGTCTCCAAAACCGGACTTGAGACTTTAACCTCATCCGGCTCCTCGATAACTTGGCTCTTGTCATGAGAACCGTGACTACCATCTAAGGCCGTCTTAACGTCGTGACAGTGACGGTGAAGAAGTTGGAGGTTCTTGTATGTATCCTTTCCGCCTTTCGACTTAGGGATGATGTGGTCGATTTCCATCACGTCTTCTTCCCGGAATGTTAGTCCGCAGTGGGCGCACTTCCCTTTTTGTTTCTTCAAGAGCTTTGACACCCTTGTAGGAATTCCTGGTTGTTTGCCCATTCTTGTACTCCAGTATTTAAGATTACCGTCGTATGGACTGGCTTCGCCTTTGACCTTGGTGTGGTGGATAATTGGTGTTTCTGCATGGCTTCGTAACTGCATCGGGTTTGACTCCGTGCGAGTCGCGAAAGCCCAATTTCTACTTCCAATCTTCCGCCAATATTTCCGAGCTACCCATTTCCCAGTCTTATTTGAGTGTCTTCTTTTTCCCCATCTGGCTAATTTCCAATAGAGGAGTTCGTCCAATTGGGAGAATATTTGTTTTGACACCGCAGTTGAGTAGTAGTTACTCCATCCCCTGATGACCGGATTAAGGTGCCTAATTAGCCCCTCTTGTGGTGCGACGATGTGAGAATCTACTATCTGTTTCAATTTCTGGTAATGGGACTTGACAGCCTTCTTGCTGGGTTTGATGATGGTTTTGAATCCTAGAGGCTCATTATGGGTATTCTTCCCGGTTTTGTATTTGCCAACTTTATGTTGTCGGATGTTAAAACCGAGAAAATCGAATCCCGGGTTATCACACTCTTGAGTGTGAGTGATATGAGTTTTTTTCCTCTTTGAGTTCTAATCCCATCCCTTTCAACCATTCCTGGATGTGGTCACGACATTTCTCGATTACCCCAAGGTTTTCGTGAATGATAACGAAGTCATCTGCGTATCTGATTAAGGATACTGCTCGTCTTCGATTGGTACGACTACCTTTTCCAGGTAGTTGTTCCACTAATTCCTTGATGCTCTCTTCCATGCCGTGGAGGGCAATATTTGCCAGTAGGGGACTTATTACGCCTCCCTGTGGTGTCCCCTCATCGGTCGGGAATAGCTGTCCAGAATCTATTACCCCAGCTTTTAACCATGCCCGGATTTGTCGTCTGATGGCGGGTATCGTTTCGAGCTTGTCCAATAGTTTGCCATGGTCAATCCTGTCAAAGCATTTAGCAATGTCGGCGTCTAATACCCATTTAGGTTTGCACCTAATGGCATTGAATATTGCCCCGATTGCGTCCTGACAAGACCTACCTGGTCTGAACCCGTATGAGTTAGGTTCAAATTTGGCTTCCCATTGGGGTTCGAGTGCCATTTTGACTAAGGCTTGTAATGCGCGGTCGTATATTGTGGGTATTCCTAATGGTCTCTTTTCGTCTCTTCCCGGTTTGGGAATCCATACCCGACGTGCGGGTTTGGCTTTTGAGTTGAGCTTCAATTGACCTACAAGGCGCATACGTGCTTTTGGGGATAGGGATTTAACCCCATCCACTCCTGCCGTCTTTTTGCCTTGATTATCTTGTGTAACCCGACGAGCCGCTAACATTCTGGCTGACCAGCTCTTCAGCAGTAACTTTTGGAGTCCGCGAACTGTTTTGATGTCACCACGACGTTCGGCTTGATGAATCCGTTTTTGCAGGCGGAAGACTCGACGTTCGATTGATTTCCAATCAACATCTTGCCATTCCAGCACCACCGTATTGTTTCCAATCGTTTTGGGCATTTCCATGCTACTAAGGCTCCATCTTCCAAGTTATCGTGAGTCCGTCAGCATATCCTGGGCATTACCCCAGACATTCGCTTCTGACTCAATCCTTCCTCACGTTGGCTTGCGGATGGTTTCCTACTCAGGATTTCGACCTTATTCCTGAGAGCAACAACGGAGGTTACTTCGTTCCAGATATCGATTGATTGTGCCTTTAGGATGCCACTTTACGCCGGGTTTATTTGGGTGTATGAGAGGTCTGTATGATATCAGCCTCCCCTTTATCCTTTAGCCATTTTGGCTCCTGCGTGTCAGTCTAATTTTCGCAGGTTTATAGTAACGACGCTTTCGGACGTGACTTCGTTTTCTATCCATGGACACTTGCTCAAGAGGGCGCCCGTTTAGACCCAGGCTTACTCCCTTTCATCCCCGCTTCACAGGTTGATGACCAGTCGCTACTGTGGGGGACGTGCTTTCACGCGATACACCTCGCGGGATGGACTTTCACCACCATCGATATCTAGTTGTCAAGGTTCAATGCCCTTTGGGGGCTGTGTTCCTTGCCCTGCCTACGTTTCAGGAATTTTCCTTCTACTTTTGGCGGGAACGAATCGCACATCATGGCTATATCCATGCACACAATATAAGCCGTCTTGGCAGGACGGCGACTCAAGTCGCCGTGTCGTCTTTCATCCCCGCGCTAAAGCGACGGCGCTTTCAGACTCCCGCACTATTGTCGTAATGTCATGTGCATCTATCATACCATCAACCATGAATATGTCAATTAGCCCATCAAACTCCCTTTTAGTTACAGTTTGTTCACCAGTCGCTTAATATATTGCCCTCACCCTAAATCTGGATCCCATAGAGGGAGAGGGACTTTGAGAGGTGATCAGATGATTTCTGAACAGGCTGTAACTTGGCAACCACTGCCAATTTAGGGGGCTGGCTAACCCCTAAAATGGGAAAAGGTTAACAAACTTCAACTCAAGGCCATGACAACTTTTACCATCTTAGACTGGACTCTGGGCTTGTTCCTGGCGGGAATGACCCTATTATTTATTTTCCGCATTGTTTTGACCTGGTATCCCCAAGCCGAGTTAAATCAGTTTCCGTTTAATCTGATTTTCTGGCCAACGGAACCCTTTTTAGCCATCACCCGCAAAGTGATTCCCCCTTTGGGAGGCGTGGATATTACCCCGGTGATTTGGGTAGGGATTTTTAGCCTCCTGCGGGAATTGTTACTGGGACAACAGGGAATTCTGAGAATGATTGTTTAACGAGAAGGCAAATTTTTGTTCATCCACTGTTCCACAAAATTGGTGTAAACCTTACCCTCGAGAAACTCCGGGGTTTCCATAATTTTCTGATGAAAACTGATGGTTGTGGGAACTCCGGTAATAGCAAATTCACGCAAAGCGCGTTTCATCCTTACTATAGCCGCTGCCCGGTCAGGACCCCAGACAATTAGCTTACCAATGAGAGAATCGTAATAGGGGGGAATCTCATAATCGGTGTACACATGGGAATCAATCCTGACCCCATTACCCCCCGGTGGAAGATAGCCGCTGATGCGTCCGGGGTGTGGTCTAAAGTTGCGATCTGGATCTTCCGCATTAATCCGACATTCGATCGCATGACCCCTAAGCTGAATTTGATCTTGGGTGAGATGCAATTTTTGTCCTTGGGCGATGCGGATCTGTTGGGCGATTAAATCTAGCCCCGTTATCATTTCTGTTACCGGGTGTTCTACCTGGATACGGGTATTCATTTCCATAAAGTAGAACTTCCCATGGCGATCGAGTAAAAATTCTACTGTTCCCGCCCCGGTATAGTTAATTGATGCGGCTGCTTTCACCGCCGCCTCTCCCATTTTTCGCCGGAGTTCAGGATTTAAAGCCGGACTGGGCGCTTCTTCCAGTAGCTTTTGATGTCGTCGCTGAATTGAACAGTCCCTTTCCCCTAGGTGAATCACATTCCCAAATCCATCGGCTAAAATCTGAAATTCAATATGGCGGGGACACTCGATAAATTTCTCGATATATAAGCCTGGGTTTCCAAAGGCTGCTTCTGCTTCTCCTTGGGCGGCGGAAAATAGTTTCGGGAGTTCCTCGGCGCTTCGGACCAGTCGCATTCCCCGACCTCCTCCCCCGGCGGTGGCTTTGATAATTACTGGATAGCCAATTTTTTGGGCTATTTTTTGGGCAGCTTTGTCATTGGTGACTAAGCCTTCACTACCGGGAATGGTGGGAACACCGAAACGCTGCATGGTTTCTTTGGCTGTGGACTTATCTCCCATTGACCTAATCGCCTCCGGGGTTGGACCGATAAAGGCGATGTCGTGGTCAGCACAAATTTCCGCAAATCTGGCATTTTCCGCTAAAAAACCATAGCCAGGATGAATGGCGGTGGCGTTCCGGGTTAGGGCTGCGGAGATGATGTTGGGGATGTTTAGATAACTTTTGCTGCTACTGGGTTCGCCTATGCAAACAGCTTCGTCGGCTAACTGGACGTGCAAGGCATGGCGATCTACAGTGGAGTGGACGGCCACTGTGGCAATCCCCATTTCTTCACAACTTCGGAGAATCCGTAGGGCAATTTCCCCACGATTGGCAATCAGGATCTTTGAAAACCGCATTTTCGGTGGTGTTCGGGCAATAATCAGTTAGGATATGTTATTTTGGGACTTTGTGGAAGATACTACCCAAATTTGTTGGCAAAAAAAGTTTGGCAATTTTGGAGTTTGGTGCTACAATGGTAAATTAGCACACCGATGGGAAAAATCATTCCTAGTCCTCGGTTGTCTTCTGCGGATGTGGCGGAATTGGTATACGCGCACGTTTGAGGGGCGTGTGGCTTTGCCTTGCGAGTTCGAGTCTCGCCATCCGCATTTTACTTAAACCCCTATCCTGACTACTATCGCGGGAATTCACTTAACCCGATAGTCGTATCGTCACACTCAATATGCACTCCATTCAGTCTTAGTATACGGGACGATTGGTGCATATCCTTTAGCAACAAATCTTAATTATTGACGGGTTAATCAATAAACACAACTTAATCAATCTGTCAAATATCCATACCTCCCCCCAACCAAACACCGATAGGGTAACTCCCTTGTGATACCCGTCAATGGCAAGCCTATCGGTTCGTTC
>NZ_JBIMLI010000169.1:0-8724 GCF_051859755.1 Limnospira sp. | reverse complement strand
CGACAGTCCCGGACGAAGCCAGAAATAAACATCAATATCCGGCTATGTCCGGTTTTGTTTAAGTTTTATAGAGCAGAATTGATAAACGATCGCTCACTGCCAGATCACTGCTATATGGTCACTGCGACTATATATTGCGACTATATATATGGAGAGGCAGATCTTGGTTGGAGGGGTGATAGGTGTTCAATTCGAGAAATTCGGGAGCAAATCGTTAGTTGTTGAAGTCATTACTAAGTAGGCGATGACTGACTAATCCCCGGATCCCCGTTGTAAAATGGAGGGGATATATATTTAAGTGAAGTTAAAAACGCTCTCGAACTGACCTAACTCTGAGACGGAGACCAATGACCCAGGAGTTTCTGATTTCTGTTACCCCAGTGGGGGATGATGAATATTTGGTACGGACGGAAAGAACACCGAAAGTGCCATCCGGTGTCCCGTTGGCGGAAGAACAGGTGAAGTGGCCAGTGGAAGAATGGCTACAATATACGCGTTATTTAATGAAAGATCCTCTATTGGAAGTGCTGGAGGGTTCATCATTAGCTATGCGGGGAGATGCTAAGGGCGGGATAGTTTTGGCAAATGGGTCGCGGTCTTTGAGTTTAGTAGAACTGGGTCAAGAACTTTATAACAGTCTCTTCCAGGGGAGGCTGCGGGACAGTTGGGCCAGCGCCCAAGCGATCGCCTGTAATCGACAAAAACCTTTACAGCTGCGCTTAGGTTTGAAAGGAAAACGGCTCAATAGCCTACCCTGGGAAGTCCTCCACGAAGGGGGAAGACCACTGGCTACGGGATGTGATGTCTTTTTTTCTCGCTACCAACCAGAAAGCCGACTACGTCTACCCAGACATTCTGGGAAACCTAACCAACCTTTAAGAATTTTAATGGCGATCGCCGCCCCCAATGACCTAAATAGTTTACAACTCAAACAAGAGGCCCTACATCTGAAAGAGGAACTACAGCCGGAATTGAGTGATAATGGAGGATACCATAGTGCCATTGAGATTACGATATTAGAACAGCCTGATCGTCAGAAAATCACCCAAGCCTTAGAACAGGGTCAATATCAGATATTTCATTATGCTGGACACAGCAGCTATACCTCGACGGGTGGCGCTTTATATTTGGTCAACGGTCGTACAGGATTAAGTGAAACTATCAGTGGGGATGATTTAGCGGGACTGCTGGTAAATAATGGGGTACTTCTAGCGGTATTAAACTCCTGTAGAGGTGCTTATAATAATCCCCTGGCGGATGCTAATGATACAGCAGAACTTAACCTGGCAGAAGCATTAGTGCGGCGAGGAGTTCCCGGGGTGTTGGCGATGGCTGAACGCATTCCTGATGAGGTAGCTTTGACGCTAACGCGCCTGTTGTACCGCCAACTCAATCAAGGATTACCAATAGATTTAAGTTTAAGTCGGGCTAGACAGGGGCTAATTTCTGCCTATGGTTCCAATCAAATATATTGGGCATTACCTGTATTGTACTTACACCATGAGTTTGATGGCATCTTAACACCAAATCCTAGGGCTGATTCAGGTAACTACCGGGAGGATATAAAAGGGAGTAGTCCAGATCTGTCTGAGGCTAACTATACAAACCTTTGGGAATTAGCAGACACTGAGGACTTGCTGGATGATGAGAGTTTTGATGAGACTTTAGACTTAGAAGCGAATGGGGAAGATTTGGGATTTATTGGGGATACTCTCCAACAACTTATGACACCTGGAATAGTTGGTGTTAATCATCAAAATAGTGGTTCTGGTTCCCAGAGACTGCCCCAAAGCTATGATGGAGACCCAAGGGATGATCAAAGGCGGGTTCAGGAGTCTGATAGTCCCAGAGGTGCCCAACGCCAGCTCAGTGGTGTGTTAGGACTGCTGCTGGTGATGATTTTATTACCGATCAGTTTCGGGGTGTGGATTTTCCGCGATCGCATTAATGATATGTTGGGCTATCCTTTAAGGGTTAATCAAACAATCAGCAATAATATCAATTCTTCAGAAAGGTTAGCAACAGCTTTGGAAGATGCTACGACTGACAAAGTTTCAGGAATTGCGATCGAACAGTTTGATCGGGCTAATTTGGAAGCAGGGGTGCAGGCTACGGAAGAGTTATTAAATCGTGGGGCGCTAGCTGAAGCTCGTGCAGCTTTGTCTGCAGTTCCGTTTCGGTATGAAGACGAACCTGCTATCAATTTTTTACAGGGACGTTTAGCCTGGCAATCTATTGAGAGGGGTAGTGCTAATTATAGTCTGGATGATGTGCGCCGATTTTGGGTGAGAGCAGTTGATGGGGAGCCAAATTCCCGGGAATATAACACAGCGTTAGGATTTGCTTACTATAGGTCGGGTGATTTACGACGGGCTTATCAAACTTGGTATCGTAGTTTGGAGTTAGCAGAGCCGATTTTCAGCTGGGAGGGAAGTTCTTTTAACGATCAATTAGCATCAGTGAATAAGGGAACATGGGCTTTGACTGGGGGGGATGTTCGCACTAAGGAGACAGACGTGGGCGAAGACAGGGATAGCTTAGATCATGTGGATGGTTCAACGCTGGAGAATATGGATGTGTTAAATGCCTATGCAGGTTTGGGATTGGTATTAATGAAATCGGCTGAGTCCCTAACTGCTGATCAACAGGCGATAGAGTGGAGTAAGGCGCGTAAATTTAGAGATAAGGTGCTTTCAGAAGCACCGGAAGCGTTTAAACCTCATGCCCTAGGGTCCAAATGGCTGTGGTCAACAGACACGATACGAGACTGGGAACTACTGCTACGGATGTAGTTCGGTTATGGTGTTTGAAAGCGGGTAACGCGATTCGAACGCGCGACATTCACCTTGGCAAGGTGACGCTCTACCACTGAGCTATACCCGCATTTGAATTGACTCTAACTATACTGTCATAAAAATTTGAGTTTGTCAAGATTGTTTGGGAAAAAATTTGAGGAATCTTCAAGGGACTAGAAGGGACTAAGGATGAGACCCGGTGGCTGAGTCTGGTGGTCTGGTGGTTGGGAATGGGAACATATATACATCAACTCCTGGTGGGGGGTGATCTGAAGGGGATTTGATATGACTATTGGTTTTTGGTCCCTAGGATTTTTTTGATAAATGCTTCCAACTCTGGGGATAACTCGAGGGGAACCTGACCTCGAATATGTAGATCCCGCTGAGGAAAGGGAATTTCAATATGGCGTTGTCGGAAGAACGCGTCAATTTGATAGTATAAATCGCTTTTAATGATAACTTGGCGGTTGGGATAGCGAGTCCAAACCCGCAGTTCAAAATTTAGGGAGCTGTCGCCAAAACCTTTAAATAAAACTTGGGGGGAAGGAATGGTTAATACATCAGAATTTGCTTGGGCGACATCTAGGAGGCTTTTTCGCACCAATTCTACATCGGAACCGTAAGCGACCCTAAGGGGAAGTCGTAAACCGGAGAGGGAGTTATCATGATCCCAGTTAATTAATTCGGATTCTAAAAATCGGGAGTTAGGAACAATAATAGACACTCTATCTAAGGTTTTAATGACGGTACTACGAGCGCCGACCCTTTCAACGGTTCCTTGATATTCTCCGACTTCAATAAAGTCTCCAATTTGAATTGGTCGCTCGAATAATAAGACTAAACCACTACCGAAATTTTTGGCGATATCCTGGAACCCAAAACCAATCCCGACACCGAATGCACTAGCTAGGATGGTGAGAGAACTAAGGTTTAAACCCCAAACTTGGAGGAGAACAATAGTACCAATAGAGATTAAGGAATATTTAACTATGACGGCGATGACTTCCTGAGCGCCTCGACCAATTCCGGTGGCTTCTAAAATACGCGATCGCAGAACATCAGCCAATAATTTTGCGCCCAAAACTAATGCCCATAATAGGAGTAATAAAACCAACAGATCAGGGATGGAGTAAGATTTATTGTCTAGGTTAATAATATCGGAAGTCAAGGTAGCCAGGAGAGTTCCCCGAATTTGATAACTCCATTGTCTAGTTATGGGGAATTGATTGGCTATATAAATAATAATAGCCAGCCATAAGCCGAATCTGACACTACCGAGAGTCAAGTTAATAAATATTTCGAGACTATGATGATACTTTTTTTGGTCTTCTGGGGATAATTGAGATTGGGGCAAAAAAGATGATAAAATTGAGCGGAAATAATATTTCCAAATTTTGCCTAAAATCCAATGAATAAATATGGCTAATAATAAAATTGTTAATGAACGTAATAAGGCGCTTCTCATAAACTCGCTAGTGCGCTCTCTTTGACCGCGATTAATAGCCAACTGAATTTGACGTTGCCAGATTTGTGCTTGTTCGAGAACATGATTACCCGCGTCGGTATCTCGTTCGGTAACAGTCAATAAATATCCATCATTTAGCCAAAGAGTTGGTAAAATATCATTAGTCCTAAGTGTGACTTCTATGGGGATAGGTGAACGAGCAGCTTCTAGAATTTTGGATTCAATGAGATTAGCCCGAAACTGCGCCGGATATCCTTCAGCATTACTAACTTTGAGTATGAGTCGCCCATCGAGGATGACGGGAGCGGTTTGAGAGTCTAAATTCATACCAAACCTATCTTGGCTATGGGCTGGATGTGCGGAAAAAATAGCGAGTAATACCGCGATTATGAAACCGATAAAGAAAGCTAATGTATAAGTGGCTTTACGAGTGAAAGAGCGATGTAGCACGGCTGTTATAGGATTTTTATTAAACTAGGTAGGAATAGGGAAACCCTGTAGTAAATATTAGCGCTAATTTTCAAATCCGGTGGCTAGTTTACGATCGCCACTAAGTTGGCTAAGGTTGTCAGGTGGCCGAAAATCGGTATGATAGGGTAAGTTTTTTTGACATTACTACCCTAATCATGACTCAAACCGTTTGGATCGCTAGACACGGAAACCGGATTGATTTTGTCAATCCTGAATGGTTTAATACCGCAGAACGTCGTTATGACCCTCATCTGTCCCCGGACGGCTTGGTTCAGGCTAAACAATTAGCTAGACGACTGGTGGGGGAAGGAATCACCCAAATTTTCTCATCGCCATTTCTGCGGACGGTTCAAACTACGGAGGCGTGCGCCAAAACCCTAGACCTACCTATCAAATTAGATTGGGGACTGGGAGAATGGCTAAATCCTGAATGGATGAAGGAAAGCCCGGAAATTCTCCCGCTGGAAACTCTGAGGGCTAAATTTCCGCGCATTGATACCACTTACCCCATGGGAACACCGAAGTATCCAGAAACTTGGGAGGAATGTTTGATGCGTACTAAAGAGGTGGTACAGCGTCTGATGGCGGCTTATCCAGATGATAACTTATTATTAATAGGACATGGTGCGTCAGTTTTAGGGACCGCAATGGGGCTAATTCCTACCCTACAGGAAACGGATATTCATGCGAGTTTATGCTGTTTGGTTAAATTAGTGCATAAACAAGGAGAATGGGTGATGGAACTTAATGGGGATACTTCCCATCTTAGTGACACTGAAGAGGAGATCCGTTTTCATTAATACTGAGTTTTTTGAGATTTGCAAAAATTGTTGATTAGGTATGGCTGGACACAGTAAATGGGCGAATATTAAACGCCAGAAAGCTAGGGTTGATGCGGTTAAAGGTAAGGTTTTTACGAAAATTTCTCGGGAAATTATTGTGGCGGCGCGACAAGGTGCTGATCCGGGGGGAAATTTTCAGTTAAGAACAGCTATTGAGAAGGCGAAAGCGGCAGGTATTCCTAATGAAAATATCGAAAGGGCGATCGCTAAAGGCTCCGGGACTTTTTCGGAGGGGTCGCAGTTGGAGTCTATCCGATATGAGGGTTATGGTATCGGTGGCGTGGCGGTTTTAATTGAGGGATTAACGGATAACCGGAACCGGACGGCGGCGGATCTGCGATCGGCTTTTACTAAGAATGGGGGAAACCTGGGGGAAACGGGTTGTGTGAGTTGGATGTTTGAACAAAAGGGGGTTGTAACTTTGGCGGGTCCTATTGATGAGGAGAAGTTGTTAGAGGCTTCTGTGGAAGGGGAGGCTGAGTCCTACGAGTTGACTCCTGTTGATGATACTGATGGGGTGGAAGTGTTTACAGTGGTGGAAAATTTGGAACATTTGAATCAGGTTTTAGATGATTTTGGGTTTCGGGTGGTGGAAGCCGAATTGCGTTGGATTCCTAGCAATATTGTGGAGATTGATGATGTGGAAAAAGCCCGATCGCTCATGAAGTTAATGAATGCTTTGGATGATTTGGATGATGTGCAAAATGTGACGGCTAATTTTGAGATGTCTGATAGTTGCTATGAGATGCTTTATGGTGCTTAATCGGCAATAATTAAGTAAGAATAAGTTGCTAAAAAAAGGTTGGGTGAGATGGTAAATGGGTAAATTATGGGATGGTTTGGGGGTAATATGTATAGTGGGTTTAACTACTGCTACTGTGGCGGTGGGGGCGGTGGGGGCGGTGTTCCCGTCGTTAAAATCTGGGTGGGATTTAAGGGCGATCGTCCAGTTGGAAGGGCTGAATTTACCCCGTCCTCAAACTACGGGAGAAAGCCAGGTTTCTCTGCATCCGATTGAGGGTAGTCAGGTGTTTGCGGTTGATGTGGAAATCGGGGAAAGTAGGGGGGGCTTTTTGTTTGATACGGGCGCTTCTACTACTATGGTGGGAAGTCCCTTAGTCGCCGATTTGGGATTGGTGGGAGAGGAAATTTCAGGCGATCGCGTTAAGTCAGCAGTAGCGGGTGATGATTGTCCAGAGATGGATGCAACTTTACATCGTCTTCCTACTCTGAAAATGGGGGAAGCACAGGTGATGGATTTACAGGTTTTGGAATTTGCTAATAAGACAATTCCTGATGGCTTATCTGGGGTGTTGGGAATGGATGTTTTGGCGGAATTTGATCTGATCGTAAATCCTGAAACTAGACAGCTTCAGCTTTTGTCACCCTCTCCTCTTCCCCCACATTTATCGGCGACGGCGATACCTTTAAAAAGTCGTTTGGGGGTCATGTTAGCAGAGGTGGCGATCGCTGATCGGGGGTCGTTTACTTTTATGTTGGATACCGGGGCTGATACTATCTTTATTTCCGAAGATTTAGCCGATCGCTTGGAAATCGATCCAGCATCCCGTAGTCCTGTCCAGGTTTTGGGATTTTGTGGGTTAGAGGCGGCGACCCTATCAACCCTCACCACGGTGGAATTAGGAACCCATAAACTGACCAATTTAGAAGCCGTTATTTTGTCCTCTCCCTCCGTTTTGGATATGTTAGAAGTTGATGGAATTTTGGGACCAACTTTTTTTAACAATTATCAACAATATTGGCGGTTTGATAGGCGATCGACATCATCAGAATGGGGCGGTAGTTTACTATTAAATCCCTATAGATAGGTTAAATCAAGCTGCTATAGCCATGGTTTTAATGATTTTCTAATCACCGAGAGAGACTAATAGTATTATATCGCAAGTTGGTGTAATCAGCAAACCTCTGATTATTAATTGTTAAGAGTTGGTGGCGATAGGACTCCCCCAAAATTGGCAAGTTTCAGATAATCTTAAACAAGTTCCGCTACAATATCTTGAGTAATATCATCAATAGGGAATGCAATTATGACCCAGGCGAAAATTGGCATTATTGGCGGCAGTGGTCTTTATCAAATGGAAGCCCTCACCGACTTAGAAGAAGTCCTAGTTGAGACACCCTTTGGGTCTCCCTCTGATCTGGTTATTTTAGGAACCTTAGAAGGGATGAGGGTAGCTTTTCTGGCGCGTCATGGACGAGATCATAAACTTCTTCCCAGTGAGTTACCTTATCGGGCGAATATTTACGCCATGAAAAGTTTGGGAGTCGAATATATTATTTCCGCCTCCGCTGTCGGTTCTCTGAAAGCTGAGGTTAAGCCTTTAGATATGGTAATTCCTGACCAATTTATTGACAGGACAAAAAACAGAATTTCGACTTTTTTTGGGGATGGAATTGTCGCCCATATTGGTTTTGGTCATCCGGTTTGTAACCAGTTGGCTGCTGTTGTCGGTGATGCGATATCCGCTTTGAATTTCCCAGAAGTAACCCTACACAGAGGCGGAACTTATATTTGTATGGAAGGACCCGCTTTTTCCACCCAAGCTGAGTCTAATTTGTATCGAACTTGGGGGGGGACTGTAATTGGTATGACTAATTTAACAGAAGCCAAACTCGCACGGGAAGCTGAAATAGCCTATGCTACATTAGCCTTAGTAACTGACTATGATTGTTGGCATCCCGACCATGATCATGTAACCGTTGATTTAGTGATTGATAACCTCAAGCATAATGCAGTTAATGCCCAAAAAGTAATTCAGGAAACCGTTAAACGACTCTCTCAAAATATGCCAGAGTCCGAGGCACATTCTGCCTTAAAATATGCCATTCTTACTCCTTTAGCAAAAGTACCACAACCTCGAAAACAACAGCTTCAGTTACTGTTGAAAAAGTATCTTTAAGTTATCCTGAGTAGCTTGGGGCTAAATTATTAACAGGTTTTTAGCCCCGCCAGGACTTACCTATGGTTAATTAAGAACCGGGATTAAACACTTGAGATGCTGTTAAATCAATGTGTCTAAATTGGGGTGATATGATTAAATTATCTCCCGCAAAAACTCCGATTTCTGTGTAGCCAGTTTCGGTGATTTCTAAAACTAGGATGGTTTGAGTTTGGGGGTCAACTATCCAA
>NZ_JBIMLI010000168.1:0-8797 GCF_051859755.1 Limnospira sp. | reverse complement strand
ACCCTAAAAGCGATCGCGAAGCGTCTGGGTAGGAGAGTACGATTTCTCGCCGACGACCCCCTAGAAGCGCCGTTAAAAGGCTTTCCCCCCAATCAACGGAATCTGATATCTGCGATCGAAACTTGGTTAGGGGAGATTTAAGCAGCCACCAAGAAACCCGGTTTCTGAACCCTCACCCCAAGTTCTCAAATTCGCTAAAATATCAGCAAACCCTAGCCTTCAGCTAAAACATGGAATCAATTGTTAAATTTATTGTTTCTACTCCCCTAGGGTTCACCGTCCGCACCACCGAAAGCTACTGGCAAACACTGCTTATCAAGCATCCCGATATTACCCATTATGAAACTGAAATTCAGCAAACCCTTAATCAACCCGATGCCATTTACCAAAGTCAGCGCGATATTGATGTCTTGCTATTTTATCGCACCCTCAAAGCCAAAAGGTGGCTGGTTGCCGTTGCGCGGCGTTTAAATGGAGAGGGTTACTTGATTACAGCTTACCAAACTGATGCAATCAAAACAGGAGAAAAATTATGGCCCAAATAAAAGTCTTTTACGAACCCGAAACCGAACTCTTAACCATTTTTTGGCAATCTCCCCGCCCTAACCAAATTGCTACGGAACTTGGGAACGATATTATCCTTTTCAAAGATGGAGATACCAATGAACCTATTGGCATCGAAGTGTTATCCTATCGCCCTGGAGACGATCGCATTAGTGGCATCTCCCTGGAACTCGGCCAACAAAACCTAGTTAAAACCTAAAAAAATCCACTGAACTCAAATCTAAGCGAAAATCACCATCCTCTCCGACAACCCAGAAGCGCCCTTAAAAGGCTTTCCCCCCAATCAAGCGAATCTGATATCTGCGATCGAAACCTGGTTAGAGGAAATTAAGGAGTATTCGTAATTTCCACAATCATTTCTCCTTGCTGCAATTGCTCTAACGCATTCGGCAAAGTTGCTATTAACAATTGTCGCAAATTGCGGTTCGTGACATTGCCACAAGTTAGCCACAAAATTTGAGGAGGTGTTCCTAAACGACATACCAAGTCGATGAAATCACTGTCTTTCGTAATAATTACCACATTTTCAGCCCGTGCTGCCGCAAGAATCTCGATATCTTGAGCATCCCGCAAGCCTAAATCCCGCAATGCACTCGCTTCTAAACCAAAGGTTTCTGTCAGCCAATTTGCCAACGTAGGCGGAAGTTGAGCATCGACCCAAATTTTCATGCGGTGAGTCTGGGAAAATCAGTACGTCTTGCTGCAAACAGCAGACAGGCTTGAATATCTGCTAGTTCTAAATCGGGAAAATCTTCTAAAACTTCAGAAATGCTCACATTTTCCGCTAACATTTCTAAAATATCGGTGACTCTAATTCGCATCCCGCGAATACAGGGACGACCCCCACATTGACCGGGATTTTGCGTAATTCGGCTCATTAATTCAGGAGTTGAAGTCATATTTTTAAGGCTGAATGTGTGATTACACCTCATAAATTATAGCCGATCGCGCTCCTTAATTCTTTCTCCGAATCAGCGCTCACCTGCGAATCCCTGCAACACCTGTCCCTGTATTGCCTCAACGCCGACCCCCTCGCTAACCAAACCCGCGAAGGGGAAATCGCCCTCACCCGATCGCCAACTGATTTGGGAAATCACTTATCCCGAGGAAGACCCCGCCGAAATGCGATCGCCACCTCAAAAGCCTAAAACGCGCCCCACCTCCTCCCCCACCGTGCCATCCTCTTCGGCGGCGAATTTCCACCCGGACGAAACCCACGCCAGAAGCGATCGCCTTTTGCCAAAAACTGACGGGGGTAATTGCGATCGCGAAGCGTCTCCGTAGGAGAATCGCATTTCTCACCTCAGAACCCCTAGAAGCGCCGTTAAAAGGCTTTCCCCCCAATCAACGGAATCTGATATCTGCGATCGAAACCTGGTTAGAGGAGATTTAAGCAGCCAAGAAACCCGGTTTCTGACCCTTAGCACCAAAATTAGCTAAAATGTCAACAACCCCTAGCCCCCAACTCAAAAATGACTCAAACTCTTGATATCACCGGACTCACCCCAGAACAAATCGAGCAAATTCACAAGATGATAGAAACTTTTAAAACTATTAATCAACAGCAGAAACAAGGCGATCGCCCACTAATAACTGACTCCACCAGCCCCCTCACCCAGGCTCAAAAAATAGTCAAAAAATATGCGAAAAATCGCAACCTAACAGAGGAACTGATTCAAGAACGCCGTCACGAGTCTATCCATGAGTAATGTCATCATGGATGCCTCTGCTATATTAGCATTTCTCAATCAAGAAAGCGGGAGTGAACAAATAACAGACTTGATTGAAAATGCAACGATTAGCACCATTAATTTATCGGAAGTTATTGCTAAATTGGCCGAAATTGGCATCTCAGAAACCGAGATTTTGCAAATTTTGTCCGACTTGAACTTAAAAATTGTTCCCTTTGATGAACCGCAAGCTCAAATTGCGGGTATGCTACGACCCATGACTAAACCTCTAGGCTTATCCCTAGGCGATCGCGCTTGTCTAGCCCTGGGTCTTGTTCTCAATCAACCCGTGATTACCGCAGACCGCCAATGGAGTCAGTTAAATCTTAACCTCGAAATTCGAGTGATTCGGTAAAAAGGGTTTCCCCCCAATCAACCTCATCTGATATCCGCCATTGAAACCGGGTTAGAGGAGGTTTGATGATTCAAGAAACCCGGTTTTTGACCCTTAGCGCCAAAATTAGCTAAAATGTCAACAACCCCTAGCCCCCAACTCAAAAATGACTCAAACTCTTGATATCACCGGACTCACCCCAGAACAAATCGAGCAAATTCACAAGATGATAGAAACTTTTAAAACTATTAATCAACAGCAGAAACAATCAACCCGAGAAAATCTCTCAGAATCAGACTTGAATTCCTGGTTTTTTGCCAGCGAAATTCTCCAGCCCTTTAATCGGACGATGCTTTATGGCAGGGGAAGCTAAACGAATTTATCTGGATACGAACATCCTCGCTTATGTTGCTAATACCAAAGCCCCTCAACATCAAGCCGCTTTAGAAATATTTAGACCCACCGAAAGGGAAATTTTGTGTGTCTCATCGCAGGTTTGAGCGGAATTTTACTCCTATATTACTAATCCCGCTATTTTAGCCACGCCTTTACAGCCAACGGAAGCAATTATCCGCATTAACCGGATTTGTCAGATGCCCCATATCTGTCTACTTTCAACTCCGGTGGATTTGTTTGAACGTTGGATCGGTTTATTGGCAGAAAGACCTGTAAGCAATGGAGGTGTTTTTGATTTACTGCACATTGGGATTATGTTAGCCCATGATGTTACCACAATCTACACTTTTAACATCAAGGACTTTTCTTGGTGTTCTCAAATTGAGGCGATCGCTCCGAGTCACCGTTAATCAACCCACCCCAGAAGTGATCGCTTCGGCGTTGACCTAGGAGAGTACGATTTCTCACCGACGAACCCCTAGAAGCGCCATTAAAAGGCTTTCCGCCGAATCAAGGGAATCTGATATAGGCGATCGCTTCGGCGTTGACCTAGGAGAATCGAAACCTGGTTAGGGGAGATTTGAGGATTGGCATTTTTTAGGTTAGAATAGGGTTAGAGGAGAGTTGATAATTAATTATTGTCAGGTCGAAAGCGTAAACTATTAAGGCTGGTTGCCGTTGCAATTGTCTCAAAATCCCTGTCATTATGAATTAAGATCAACTGATGTGCGATCGCCAGTTGAGCAATACAACAATCAATACTACTTCTAACCGTTAATCCCTGTCGTTGTAAATCGTAATAAATTCGGGCAGCCGCCACCCAAGTATTAGGAGTTGGTTCGATATAGTCTTGGTCTTGCAGATAGGTTTCTAATAACCTCCACTCCCGTTCATCTCGGCAACCTTGCAACAGTTCCATTTGAGTAAATCGGCTCAAAAAAATGGGTTGCTCCTTAATAATTTCTGATAAAGATTGACCAACCGTACCCGTCTTGTCTCGCAAAACAGCAATCCAAACTGATGTATCAATCAAAAACATTCCGGTTTAACCGTAAGGCTTTATAGTCGTAATCTGTTGAGAATTGAATCTGTCCGCTCAAATCGAGTAAATTTCGTTTTTTGCGGTTTTTGACTAACTCGGATAAAGCCAAGTTAATTAATTCTTGTTCTGTCTGAATATTGGTTAAGCGCAATGCTTCTTTCACCAATTCTTCATTGAGTTCGATGGACTTTTTCATCGCTAGTGGTTGATTTTATGTTCAGATTTATTGTCGTGCCGATTTACTTATATTAACATTTTTCTGACTCAATGTCCCCCTGATTTGGGAAATCACTTGTCCCGAGGAAGACCCCGCCGGAAATGCGATCGCCACCTCAAAACCCTAAAACGCGCCCCACCTCCTCCCCCACAGTGCCATCCTCTTTGGCGGCGAATTTTCACCCCGACAAAACCGACCCCAAAAGCGATCGCGAAGCGTCTGGGCAGGAGAATCGCTTCGGCGTTGACCTAGGAGAGTACGATTTCTCACCTCAGAACCCCTAAAAGCGCCGTTAAAAGGCTTTCCGCCGAATCAAGGGAATCTGATTGATATAGGCGATCGCTTAGGCGTTGACCTGGGAGAATCGAAACTTGGTTAGGGGAGATTTGAATATCTGAAACTGTTACAATCTGACGCAAACGTATTATTCCCCAGCCGCCAAGAAGTGCCTCAGAAACGGGGGTGGTGACCATTTCATCCAGAGGCGTAAAGGATTCTTCTGGGCTTTAGGTGTCGTCGTGGGCGTAACGACGATAGAGGAAGTCTAGGGCTTCGTTGCGTAGCTCGTAGTATTCTGGCTGTTCCATGAGTCGGGTGCGATCGCGCGGCCGAGGGAAGGGTAAGTCGAGGATTTCACCAATGCGGGCGGCCGGGCCGTTCGTCATCATGACCAGGCGATCGCCCAGGAAGAGGGCTTCGTCGATATCATGGGTAATCATGAGTACGGTGACTTTGTGATCGGCCCAGATTTGTAGCAGTTCTTCTTGCAGTTCTTCCCGGGTGATGGGATCGAGAGCGCCGAAAGGTTCATCGAGAATGAGAACTTTGGGGCGAAGGGCTAAGGCTCTGGCGATGGATACCCGTTGTTTCATTCCCCCGGAGAGTTCTTTGGGCTTCTTGTCGGCGGCCTCAGTTAAGCCCACCAGTTCCAGATGTTCTCGCACGATCGCCACTTTGTCCCGTTGTTTGAGCTTGGGAAAGACGGAGTTGACAGCCAGGAAGATATTCTCGTAGGCGGTTAGCCAGGGCAGGAGGGCATAGTTTTGGAAGACCACCATGCGATCAGGCCCGGGTTCTTTAATTCGTCGTCCTTCTAAGCGAACTTCTCCTTCGCTGGGTTGACGGAAGCCGGAAACCATATCCAGGAGGGTCGATTTACCACAGCCGGAGTGCCCAATCAGACATAAGAATTCTCCTTCCCGGACGGTGAGTTGGATGTTGTCGAGAACTCGATAGGGCCCCTCTGGGGTGGCATAGGTTTTGCTAAGGCCATCAATGACCAGATAAGAGTCATTGGTGGTGTAGGTGTGGGAGGTGGAGTTGGTTACAGTTTGCATTGGGTAAGAAGGAAATAGACAGTAGGTAGCAGGGGTGAAAGAGGAATGGGGGATCGGTTGTCCTCTAGGGATGGCTTAGGGGTGGGTTCTTTGGGGTTAGGCGGCCGATAGTTCTCGGGGGGCTGGGTTGAGATCGATTTCTGTGATGGTTAGGTTGGTTTTGATTTGTAGTTGTTCTAGGTAATGGATGGGATCGTCTGGGTTGAAAATAGCCCCGTCGAAGAGGATGATGGGATAGCGATCGCGGCCAATGTCCATCATGTTTAAGCCTTGGGCGGCTTGGGAGAACATATCGAGACGGCGGACGCGATCAATGACTTCAATCCAGTTGCGGGGGAAGGGGGTAATGCCCCAACGGGCCATTTGGGTGAGAATCCACAGGGCTTCGGTGCGATCGGGACAGTTGGTTTTGTCGCAGAAGAACTGGTTGTAGCGGGGGATAGGTTGGGGGTCGCCGATGCCTTTGTTGTAGGCATCAATGAAGCCGGGACGGGTGTAGATGGGGTCGGACCCGACATATTCGGGACGACAGATGAGGTCTAAAACCTCTTCCCGATGACGCATATCGTCGCAGTAGTCGCAGGCTTCTAAGAGGGCTTGGATGAGGGCTAGATGGGTTTTGGGGTGAGTTTGCGCCCAGTCTTCCCGGACTCCGAGGACTTTTTCGCAATGGCCAGACCAGATTTCCGGGTCGGTGACCATGACGAAACCGATGCCTTCATGGACGGCGCGGGAGTTCCAGGGTTCGCCGACACAGTAGCCGTCGATGTTGCCGGCTTTGAGGTTGGCGACCATTTGTGCGGGGGGAATGATGACGATATCCAGGTCGCGATCGGGGTCGATGTCAGCGGAGGCGAGCCAGTAACGTAGGATGAGGTTGTGCATGGAGGTGGGATGCACGGCTCCCAGGGTGAGTCGTCGGTCGGGGTGGGCGGCGATAAAGCCTTTGAGATCGGCGAGAGTTCGCACCCCTTCCTCGTAGAAGTGACGATGGAAGGTGATGGCGTTGCCGTTGCGAGAGAGGGTCATGGCGGTAATGACGGGCAGGGGGGTATGGTTATCCCGGCCTATGGTCATTCCGAGGGGCATTCCGGCAACCATTTGGGCTGCGTCGAGGCGTTGCTCTCGAATGCCCGATTCGATCGCGTTCCAACTGAGTTCGCGACTGAGGGTGACTTGGGTCAAGCCATGTTTGGCGAAGAATCCCCGTTCTTTAGCCACCACGAGGGGGGCGCAGTCGGTGAGGGGGATGAAGCCTAGGTTGAGGTTGACTTTTTCTAAGCCGTTTTCGTGAACTTCGATGGGTTGGGGTTGGCTTTGGCGTTTCTTAGCCCGTCGCTGTTGGTTGAGGAAATAGACGATCTCGTTGCGGAGTCCGTAGTAGTTGGGATCTTTGACCACCGAGACATGGGTGCGCGGCCTGGGGATGGGGACATCGAGAATTTGCCCGATGTATGAGGCGGGGCCGTTGGTGAGGAGGACGATGCGATCGCTCAGGAGGAGGGCTTCGTCCACGTCATGGGTGACCATGATACAGGTGACTTGGCTTTCCTCGCAGATACGCATCAGTTGTTCTTGCAGTCCCCCTCGGGTCAGGGCATCTAGGGCTCCAAAAGGTTCGTCCAGGAGGAGGAGTTTGGGGCGGATAGCCAGCGACCGGGCAATGGCAACCCGCTGTTTCATGCCCCCGGAGAGGTGGGCGGGGCGTTTATGGGCCGCATGACGTAAGCCCACTAGGTCAATGTGATGTTCAATGATACCGCGTTGTTCTCCTCGGGGGCGATCGCCCATAACGGATTCGACCGCCAAGGCGATGTTTTCTCGCACCGTTAGCCAGGGCAGCAGAGAATAGTTTTGGAATACCACCATGCGATCGGGTCCCGGCTCTGTCACCTGGCGACCTTCTAGGATGATGCCCCCTCGGGTAGGTTTATCGAGTCCGGCAATTAGGTTTAAGAGGGTTGATTTACCACAGCCCGAATGACCCACCAAGGAGATAAATTCACCTTTACGAATCTTGAGTTCAATGTTACTCAAGGCAACATAAGTGCCTCCATTAGGGAGATTAAAGACTCGTTCAATATGGTCAACTTCAGCAAAAATAGACATGGGCTTTAAGCAGGAGTAGGGGACAACGAAATCAGAACAGAAGACAGCTAATTAATTATTGAGCTTAGTCTTCAGACACCACCAAACTGGCCAAGAAGGTAATAAACTTATCCAGCAGTAGGCCGACGACCCCGACATAAATCACCGCTAGGATAATGTCACTCATGCGAGAACTGTTCCAGGCATCCCAGATAAAGAAACCAATACCCACACCACCAATCAACATTTCGGCGGCGATAATTGCCAGCCAAGACAGACCAATCCCAATCTTGAGTCCCGTAAAAATATAGGGAACCGTTGCCGGGAAGAGGATTTTAAAGAAATAGGTCTTGCGGTCAAGTCGTAGCACCCGTGACACATTATTATAATCCTGAGGAATTTGCCGCACTCCCTCAGTTGTATTGATAATAATCGGCCAAATTGCTGTAATAAAAATCACAAAAATAGCCGAAGGGTTTGCTCGCTCAAAGCCTGCCAAGGAAATCGGTAGCCAAGCCAAGGGGGGAATCGTTCTCAAGATTTGAAAAATCGGGTCTAAGGCACGGTACATTAGAGTGTTCGTACCAATCAGAACTCCTAACGAGACTCCCACCACCACAGCGAGGGAGAACCCCAAGGCCACCCGTTGCAAACTCGTCAAAATTTGCCAGAATAGCCCCTTATCAATGCCGCCGTGGTCAAAAAACGGGTCGATAATCAATTCCCAAGTTTCTGACACTGTGCGGATAGGACCGGGCAACGTCGAATCGGAAACAGCGGTGAACACCTCCCAAACAACCAGGAAAATCAGAATAGCAACCGCAGATGGAATCAGCTTTTTCCCCTTGTTAAGAACGGCTTTAAGCCACCGTTGTGGGGAAAATTGAAATTTATGGCGTCGGCGATAAGTAGGAGAAGTCATAGGTTCATGAGGAGAGAAGGGGACAGGGAACTGATACATTGACGCGACATTTATCCGGCTATTGCCTGACAATGCGACGATAGCACTATTACCGGTTAAGGTAACAGAGGCGGTATCCCGCAAAGCTTTTAGAAAGATTCCCAAAGCACCGTTCCAGTCCCTGGGTA